>CAIZPZ010000175.1:0-15227 GCA_903934975.1 uncultured Actinomycetes bacterium
CTGAGCCAACGATCCTTGCTGGGGGAAATCATACCCCACGATATTTCAAATCAATTAGCGTCCGAAATCGTCCTCAATACGCTCAATATCATCTTCTCCAAAGTATGTTCCGGTTTGTACTTCAATAAAAATAACATCATCAACGCCAATGTTTCCGATGCGATGTAAATCGCCAATGCCAATCGTTATTGAATCGCCTGCACTATTATTTGTGACAACGCCATTCAAAGTTATCTCGGCGCTTCCGGAAACAATAAACCAATGCTCTGCACGTTTTTGATGACGTTGATACGACAAACGCTTACCTGGATAGACCCAGATGCATTTTGTTTTATGGTGTGCACCTTCTTGCAGAACTTCATAGCGACCCCATGGTCGTTCTGATTTCTCTAGCTCCATCACACCCTCACAATTTCTTGTGTCGTTTTTTACTAGAGGTCGGGACGGGATTTGAACCCGTGTAGCAGGATTTGCAGTCCTGAGCCTCGCCTCTCGGCCACCCGACCATAGAAAGAGCGCCACCGTATCGATATGAAATTCATATCAAGTACAGCGGCGCTTATTCAGAGCGGACGACCGGGTTCGAACCGGCGACCTGAACCTTGGCAAGGTTCCGCGCTACCAACTGCGCTACGTCCGCGAGGAAGCGAAATCTATCGCAGGAATGGCATAAGCGCCAAAGTGCGCTCATTCGATAGGTTAGGCACATGCCCTTGATATCGATCACCGTAGATGGCGCTGCGCTATCCGTTGATTCAGAGCAACGTCCCACCCATCTCTTCGCTGAGAATAAAGAGATAGTGGTCTGCACAATAAATGGAGAGCTCAGAGATCTCTGGACTGACCTGCATGACGGCGATGTTGTCAATGGTGTTTCAATATCTTCACCACAAGGTTTAGCCGTTTTGCGACACTCAACTGCGCACGTGATGGCGCAAGCGGTGCAAAGTGTTTTCGCAGATACAAAACTAGGAATAGGCCCACCGATTACAGACGGTTTTTATTATGACTTTGACCCACAAAAACCCTTCAATCCTGATGATTTAGAAAAAATCGAAAGCGCGATGCGAAAGATTGTAAAAGAAGGTCAACGTTTTAAGCGTCGTGTTACAACTGAAAAAGATGCACTTGTAGAGTTGAAATCAGAGCCGTACAAATGCGAACTCATTGGTTTGAAATCTGGCGTAGGGGAAGAAGCAAGTGTTGAAGTAGGCGGGACCGAACTCACTATTTATGACAATCTTGGTCGCGACGGACAACCTGTCTGGAGCGATCTTTGTCGTGGACCGCACTTACCATCCACAAAACATATTCCTGCATTCAAGTTGATGCGAAGTGCTGGTGCGTATTGGCGCGGATCAGAAAAGAATCCGATGCTGCAACGTATTTATGGAACCGCATGGCCCTCACAAGATGAACTCAATGCATATTTGGAGTTATTAGCAGAGGCCGAAAAGCGTGATCACAGACGACTCGGAACTGAGCTAGATCTATTTTCGTTCCCCGAGGAAATTGGTTCTGGTCTTGCCGTATTTCATCCAAAGGGTGGAATTGTGCGACGCGCCATGGAGGATTACTCACGTAAGCGCCACGAAGATGAAGGTTATGAGTTTGTCTACTCACCGCACATAACTAAAGCGGCTCTCTTTGAAACTTCTGGCCACCTTGATTGGTATTCAGAGGGTATGTACCCGCCAATGATTTTGGATGAAGAACACCATGCTGATGGCACGATAAAGCGCGCAGGTCAGCAGTACTACATGAAACCTATGAACTGCCCGTTCCATAATTTGATTTACAGATCACGCCAACGTTCATATCGTGAGTTACCTCTGCGACTCTTTGAATTTGGCACTGTCTATCGTTATGAAAAATCAGGTGTGCTGCACGGAATTACTCGTGCTCGTGGCTTTACTCAAGACGATGCCCACATTTACTGCACGAAAGAACAGATGCCAGGTGAATTAGATTCCTTGCTGACATTCGTACTCAATTTGCTACGCGATTACGGTCTGACAGATTTCTATCTTGAACTCTCTACTCGCAATCCAGAAAAGTCCGTGGGTGAAGATAGTGAATGGGTTGAGGCCACAGAGGCTCTTCGTCTGGCTGCTACAAAGCAGAATCTAGAATTAGTTCTCGATGAAGGTGGCGCTGCATTTTATGGGCCAAAGATTTCAGTTCAGGCAAAAGATGCAATCGGTCGAACATGGCAGATGTCTACAATCCAAGTTGATTTCCAATTACCTCAACGCTTTGAACTCGAATACGTTGCAAATGATTCAACTCGTCAGCGACCAGTAATGATCCACCGCGCACTATTTGGTTCTATTGAACGATTCTTTGGCGTTCTAACAGAGCACTATGCAGGAGCATTCCCACCTTGGTTAGCGCCTGTTCAAGCAATTGGTATTCCGGTTGCAGATACTTTCAATGATTACCTTGATGGCGTTATGAAGCAGATGCGAGCTGCAGGTATTCGCGTAGATCTCGATACATCTGATGATCGCATGCAGAAGAAAGTTCGTAATGCGCAAATGCAGAAAATTCCATTTATGGTTATCGCTGGGGAAGAAGATGTAAGTGCCGGAGCAGTTTCATTCCGCTATCGCAATGGCGAACAGAAGAATGGAATTCCAATAGCTCAAGCAATCAAGGAAATTCAAAGCGCAGTGCAGGACCGAATTCAGGTTTGATAATGGGTGAAAATATTGATGGCATAGGTATGCCTGATGGCTGGCAGCGTTTATGGGCACCTCACCGTTTGGATTATTTGCGCGGAGAGAACAGGCCACTCGATGGCAATGATGTTGAGTGTCCTTTTTGCCGTATTCCTAAACTCAGTGATGAGGATGGCTTGATTGTTGCGCGTGGTACACATGTGTACGCAGTAATGAATCTTTATCCATATAACCCGGGACATCTTCTTATATGCGCATTTCGGCATGTTGCAGATCTCACCGATCTCAGCGATGACGAACGAAACGAGATGAGCGCCTTTACAGCACACGCTATGACCACGATTCGCACAGTATCGGGTGCGCATGGATTCAATCTAGGAATGAATCAGGGTGCGATATCTGGCGCCGGTGTTGCCGACCATATCCATCAACATGTTGTTCCACGATGGGGCGGTGATGCAAATTTCATGCCGATTATTGGAAAAACAAAAGTTATGCCTCAACTACTTTCACAAACTCGATCTGATTTAGCTGCTGCTTGGTAGCGCCTTTTCAATCTGGTCAATGTATTGACGAATAATATTTACGCCTAATTCTTTCTCAATCCAAAGTGGTACTGCAGGAAATAGCAATCCAGCTGCAAAGGCGTTTTCACCGGATGAGGCAATCTGTTCTACATACTCTTGCCGAAACTCACTTACCAAAATTTGATGTTCCTCAGTGCTCATTGTGACTTCATGTTCTTTATGTGAGTAATCAGTAATCTCAAGAGTTTCCAACGATATTAGAGCGCAAGGAAATCCTGCATCATCATGTAAGACAAGATACGGAGTAACAATTTGATCAAAGACGCGAGATGCCAGCATTACTGCGTCGTCGAAGTCGGCAACTTGATTCTCTAAATGTGTAACGACGACCATGCGAGGAATCTGAAAATCATCGAGACCTTGCCATAAAGAAATGGTTTCGGGAGAGATGCCTGCCGATGGATCGACTACGAATATTGCGAGTTCGGATTCTGACTCGATAACGTCCGTAAACGTTGCTCCGAAGAAGCGAGCGACCTCCTGTGGGTCGGCGCTTTCGTGTCCATAGATATGGATTCTCACGCGAGAACTAGGAGTTGGCACGCGCTCAGCCTACGATGGGACTTGATGATTAGCGCAATTTTGAAACCAGCGGTGACAAAGGTGATTACACCCATCGCATCTGGAGCCCTGCGCATGGGGATTACTCCCAACGGTGTTACGTGGGCGGGTGCTACAGGAGTAGTTGCCTCTGCTTTCTATTTTTATCCCCGAGGGAATTTTTTTTGGGGAACGCTCATCATCTGTTTTTTTGCTCTCAGTGATCTATTCGACGGAACCATGGCTCGGATTTCCCAGCAAGGAAGTAGCAAATGGGGTGGGTTTTTAGATTCCACTATTGATCGTGTTACAGATGCAGCAGTACTTATTGGCGTGACTCTTTTTCTCATTGATACCAAAGACCCTCTCGTTCCAGTCATCCTCTTCACATTAGTAACAGGAATGTTGGTCCCATATATCCGCGCAAGAGCGGAGTCAATGGGAATTGATTGTTCAGGTGGAATAGCAGAGCGCACCGAGAGATTAATACTGGCGTTGAGTGCGATTGGTTTTAGTGGACTTGGAATCCCTTATGTTCTTGCAGGAGGAATGTGGCTATTAGCCATTCTCGGGGTTATAACTGTTCTGCAGCGCATTTTAATTGTGTGGCGTAGCACCAAATGATTATCCAAAGTATTACTGCCTGGTTCTATTTCGGAGCCTGGAGAATTTTGCGTTGGCTCCCAGAGAACTTTGTATACGCCAATGCTTATCGTCTTGCCGATATTGCAACTAAGAGAAACGGCAAAAGTGTACAAAGATTGCGCTCTAATTTAGCCAGAACACAGAAAGATATAACAGGGCTAGATTTGGAATTACTTCTCTATAAGTCTATGAGATCGAGTGCTAGGTATTGGTGTGACACATTTCGTCTACCAGACTGGTCAATGGAGCGTATTCAAGGCACAGTCACTGCTACTAGTGAGCACTTATTACTTGATGCAATCGCATCCAATAATGGTGGTGTCGTAACAGTTGCGCATGCAGGAAATTATGATCATGCAGCAGCCTATTTCTGTAGCAAGGGTGCTCGAATCGTTACAGTCGCGGAACGGCTAAAACCAGAGGCGCTATTCAAGAAATTTATGTCATACAGAGAAGCTTTCGGCATGGAATCACTTCCTATTGATGGTCGCGTAATCCCAACACTTCTGCAAAGAATTCGACAGGGCGGCATAGTTGCGTTGGCTGCCGATCGGGATTTATCGCGAAGTGGAATCAATGTCACTTTCTTTGATGGCCCTGCTCGCATGCCTGCAGGTCCTGCTCTGCTTGCCATTCGTACAGGAGTCCCGCTTATCTATGCAGGAATTTCATATACCGAAGCGGGAATACATATTGATTTCGAATTGGTTCCTATTGCTATGACAGGAACTGAAAATGAACGCGTTGCGGCTACTGTGCAAAATAGTGCGGATCTATTTGCCAAAGGCATAGCTCGCTACCCGCATGATTGGCACATGATGCAGCGCATCTGGATTGACGGAGATTTTAGGGAACGCGAATAATGCTGACGAAAAAACTCAAAATTGGAATTGTCTGTCCATACAGTTGGGATACACCTGGGGGAGTACAAGCACATATCCGAGACTTGGCAGAATTCCTTATTGCATCCGGTCACACTGTCTCAGTGCTATCACCAGCAATTGATGAAGATGCACTTCCTGAATATGTTATTAGTGCAGGCAAACCAATAGCTATTCCATACAACGGAGCTGTTGCTCGCGTTCTATTTGGTCCCATTGCATTTGCGCGTGTTCGTCAATGGATCACACAAGGTGATTTTGATTTATTGCATCTACACGAACCCGCGATTCCATCGCTATCGCTTCTCGCTTGTTGGGCTGCAGAAGGTCCACTTGTAGGAACTTTCCACGCTGCGGCAAAACGTCAGAAGATTATCTTTGCAATCGGTCCTATTTTGGAGCCCGCTATAGAGAAACTCAATGCCCGTATTGCAGTAAGTGAGGCTGCTCGTTCTACCTTGACGGAACATTTGGAAACCGATGCAGTTGTCATTCCTAATGGAATTTATGCAAAGAAATATGCAAAAGGAACTCCGCAGGCAAAATGGCAAGGAAATACAATTGGGTTCATTGGGCGATTTGAAGAACCACGCAAAGGTCTCGCAGTTCTACTGGAGGCGCTACCGATAATTGCGCGCTTTGCACCCGATGTTCGAGTTTTTGTGGCAGGACCAGGAGATAGCGAAGAGATAAAGAAAAGCATTGATCCACAATTACTTCCACGATTCGAATTTTTAGGGCGCATCTCCGAGGAAGAAAAAGCAGATTTCATGGCATCTGTTGCGATATATGTTGCGCCGAATACGGGTGGTGAATCTTTCGGAATTATTCTGGCAGAAGCACTTGCTGGCGGCGCAACTGTGGTCGCAAGTGATATCCCCGCTTTTGATTCACTTTTGGGTGGCGGAGAGTTTGGTGCACTCTTTGAATCTGAAAATGCAACGCAGTTAGCAAAAGTAATAATTGATTTGCTACGAGATGGTCAAAAGCGAAAAGATCTTGCACTTGCAGGCAAGGAGCACGCTCAAAATTTTGATTGGGAAGTTGTTGCACAGCAGATTTTTAGTATTTACGAGATGTCTATTGTTGGCAGTGAAGGCGTTGGCCTTGCAAAAGATCACAGATCGTGGAATCGCCTATTGACGCGAGATGGGGATGACAAGTGAAAACTACGCTTGCAGTACTTCTAATAATTCTTATCTTCCTTTGGTATTTGAGTTTTTCAGCAACCCGTTTGGACAGACTGCACCATCGCGTCGAAACGAGTTGGGCAAATCTCGATGGTCTTCTTCAGCGTCGCGCAGCTATTGCATTAGAGATCGCGCATAGCGAGATTGCTGACCCTGCATCATCATTACTACTTACCGCCGCTTCCTATCAAGCACGTGAAGCGACGATGGAATATAGGTCTCAGGCCGAGAGTGGCTTATCTGGCGCTTTGGGTTTGTTGTTAGCTGATGGGCAAAGCAATGCGAGGGCTGCAGAGAAGGCACTTCTTACCGAATTATCTGCACTCACTGACAAGATACGAATAGCCATCGCGCTCCACGTTGATGCAGTCAATAGCACTCACAACCTTCGAAGTAGAAAAGTAATTCGTATATTTAGGCTTGCAGGTACTGCGCCTCTTCCCGTGACTTATGAATTTGAAGCAGATGTCCTTTAGAAAACTCGTTATATCAATCGTGTCTGTAGCAGTTATCGGCGCTAGTGTTTTTTATTCTCTGAAACCATCGCTTATCTCACTTGCGCAGAAGGTAAAGATAATTGAACCCGTACAAGTAAATAGCATTACTGGAGCACCAGGAATTGATGGTCCAGTCTTGGTTGTGAAAATTGATGACACTCCGCCAGCGCGTCCACAAATTGGTCTAGAGGATGCAGACATTGTCTATATCGAA
This sequence comes from uncultured Actinomycetes bacterium, assembly GCA_903934975.1. Lineage (GTDB taxonomy): Bacteria > Actinomycetota > Actinomycetes > Nanopelagicales > Nanopelagicaceae > Planktophila. The sequence continues at coordinate 7,236 of CAIZPZ010000175.1, forward strand.
CAAGTTGAAGGTGGACTCACCAGATTAGCTGCAGTATTTTCATCAAAGATTCCAGATCGCATCGGTCCAGTGAGAAGTGCGAGAATTAGTGATTTAGAACTGTTGTCACAATATGGTCGAGTTGTCTTTGCCTACAGCGGTGCACAATCAAAATTACGCCCATATATTTCTTCGGCAAATCTGCAAGATCTAGGCGCGCAGAGCCAGCCTGCAACGATTTATACAACTGACCCACTTCGAACCCCACCAACAGCAATGGTTTTGCGTGCAGATCTACTCATGCAAAAAGTGGCGGAGAAGGGATATGAAATTGCAGTATCAAAAAATATGGGCTGGAATTTTGGCGATGCACCAGAATCAGGAACTGCAATTGCATCTGTAGTCATGAATTGGCCAGCAAATTCTTACACTGCAACGTGGTCGGATATTGAGAAGCGATGGCTACTCAGTACTAGAAGTGGACCAAATTTTGCTGATTCAGGAAAAACACTTGGTCCGACAACTCTTGTTATTCAAAATGTGCTTATCACTCCCTCAGAGTTTTATGACAAAGTTGGTGGAGTGACTCCATTTTCTGCAACGATTGGATCTGGCACAGGTTTTGTTTTACGTGACGGCAAGAGCTTTCAAGCGTTATGGTCAAGGCCAACAGCAGAGAGTGGAACTCAGTGGAGCACTCCCGATGGGGAAGAGATTAAGTTCGCGCCGGGTCAAATATGGATAGCACTTACCGATAAAGCGCCTACTTTCACACTCAAATCCGAGGCGACACCTACCCCCGCGACAAAGTAGGATTGCCCTCTAACTCTTACAAGAGTTCTAACAAGGAGTCAGTCACATGTCGCAGGTAACAGGTACAGGTCGAGTAAAGCGCGGAATGGCAGAGATGCTCAAAGGCGGCGTCATCATGGATGTCGTCAATGCCGAGCAAGCAAAGATCGCCGAAGATGCTGGCGCTGTTGCAGTCATGGCACTAGAGCGCGTACCTGCAGATATTCGCGCAGAAGGTGGCGTCGCTCGTATGTCTGATCCAGACATGATCGAAAAAATTCAAGCAGCGGTTTCTATCCCTGTTATGGCAAAAGCTCGCATCGGCCATTTTGTAGAAGCGCGTATTTTGGAAAGCCTTGGTGTTGATTACATCGATGAGTCAGAAGTTCTCACACCTGCAGATTACGAAAACCATATTGATAAGTGGGATTTCAAAGTTCCTTTTGTTTGCGGTGCAACAAATCTCGGTGAAGCTCTACGTCGCATCAATGAAGGCGCTGCGATGATCCGTTCTAAGGGTGAAGCTGGAACAGGCGATGTTTCAAATGCAATGCAACATATGCGCAAAATTGGTGGAGAAATTCGCCGACTTTCTTCTATGCGCGAGGATGAACTCTATGTTGCTGCTAAAGAGATGCAGGCACCATTCGAATTGGTAAAAGAGGTAGCAGCAAGCGGCAAACTTCCAGTTGTTCTATTTACAGCTGGTGGGATTGCAACTCCAGCAGATGCCGCGCTGATGATGAGCATGGGTGCAGATGGAGTGTTTATTGGTTCAGGAATTTTCAAGTCAGGAAATCCAGCGCAACGCGCAGCAGCATGTGTAAAGGCAACAACATTCTTTGATGATGCAAAGGTGCTTGCTCAAGTTTCTCGTGGTCTCGGAGAAGCAATGGTCGGTATCAATGTTGCAGATCTGCCAGCACCACACCGCCTTGCTGAGCGCGGTTGGTAATAATTCGTAATGAAGGTTGGCGTACTCGCACTCCAAGGTGATGTTCGCGAACATGTTAGTTCTCTCATTGCTTGCGGTGTAAATCCAATAACCGTACGTCGAATTGAAGAACTCAACAGCGTTGATGCCCTAGTAATTCCTGGGGGAGAATCAACAACTATTGCCCAGCTAGCAGAGCACTATGAATTGCTACAACCAATTCGTACACGCATTCGCGAAGGTATGCCGGTATATGGATCTTGTGCAGGAATGATTCTTCTAGCCGATAGAGTTTTGGATGCTGTTGATGGTCAGAAAACTTTTGGTGGATTAGATATTACAGTTCGCCGAAATGCCTTCGGCCGCCAAGTAGATTCCTTTGAAAGCGATATTGATTTCGATGACGGAAGTAGCGAGAAGGTTCACGCGGTTTTTATACGCGCTCCCTGGGTAGAAGAAACTGGAAAAGATGTAACGGTACTTGCAACTGTGATTTCACCCGATGGTCAATCGCATCCAGTGGCAGTACGCGGAGATAATCTTTTGGCAACATCATTTCATCCTGAGCTAACGGGGGATCATCGCATCCATCGCTATTTCATAGAGGAAATTGCACGTCCCGCCCTAGTTCGGGGTGGGCACAGATAGTTTGCGATAAAGTAAGCCCAGTTCAAAACGAGTGAGGTGTTTACATGTCAGGCCATTCCAAATGGGCTACGACCAAGCATAAAAAGGCCATTACTGATGGTCGTCGTGCAAAGTCTTTCGCAAAGCTAATCAAGGGAATTGAAGTTGCTTCGCGCAATGGTGGCCCAGATGTAGATGGAAACCCGACGCTCTTTGATGCAATTGCAAAAGCCAAAAAAGCATCCATGCCCGCCGACAATATTTCAAGAGCAGTAAAGCGCGGAGCGGGTCTTGAATCTGGCGGAGCGGATTGGCAAACAATTATGTATGAGGGCTATGGCCCCAATGGCGTTGCAATAATGATTGAGTGTTTATCGGATAATCGAAATCGTGCAGCATCCGAAGTACGTGTAGCAGTTACTCGCAATGGTGGAAATATGGCTGATCCTGGTTCGGTTTCATACCTTTTCAATCGCAAAGGGGTCATCATTGTTTCAAAAAATGGCGGCGTAACTGAAGACAAAGTATTGGAAGCTGTTCTTGAAGCTGGCGCTGAAGAAGTAAACGATATGGGTGAAGCGCTTGAAGTTGTGTGTGAAGCCAGTGACATAGTTGCAGTTCGCACCGCACTACAAGGCGCTGGAATTGATTATGAGTCAGCTGACTCATCATTCCTGCCATCCCTTTCAATTCCACTGGATGCAGAGGGCGCTGCAAAGGTTTTCGCACTTATCGATGCGATTGAAGAACTTGACGATGTACAAAATGTTTATAGTAATTTCGATGTATCTGATGAGGTAATGGCGAGTTTGGGATGAAGGTTTTGGGAGTTGACCCAGGGCTTACTCGTTGCGGTATTGGAATTGTCGAGGGATCTACTGGCAAGCAACTCTCACTCGTTGGTGTTGGAGTCATAAAGACACCGACTGATATTGCACTAGAGATGCGACTTCTTGACCTAGATAGCCAATTGGGCGAATGGATTAATATGTATTCACCTGATGTAATCGCAATTGAGCGAGTATTTTCTCAACACAATGTGAGCACTGTTATGGGAACTGGGCAAGCAGCAGGGGTGGCACTTCTTCTGGCAGCAAAAGCTGGGATACCGGTTGTAATGCACACTCCAAGTGAAGTCAAAGCAGCAGTTACGGGTTCAGGGCGAGCAAATAAGAAGCAAGTTGCAGATATGGTCGTTCATATTTTGAAATTAGAGAGCGCTCCTAAACCAGTTGATAGTACCGATGCTTTAGCCCTTGCTATATGTAATATCTGGCGAGGAAGTGCGAATACAAAGATTGCACATGCACTTGAAGCAGAAAAATCTCGATTACGTAAGTTGCGTGCGCGATGATTTCATTACTCAATGGAACGATTCGCGCAATAAATAGCGATCGAGTAATAATCGAAGTACAAGGTGTTGGCTATTCAGTTCTTGTAACCGGTGCGACAAGTGCATCGCTTACTTTAGGTGCATCGGCCATTGTGCATACATCTCTGATTGTGCGCGAGGATTCACTGACACTTTTTGGTTTTCTAGATGAAGAAAGTAAGAACACCTTTGAACTCTTGCAGACTGTTTCAGGAGTAGGCCCAAAGGTTGCCCTTTCAATTTTAGGTTCGCTCTCGATTGAAGATCTTGCTCGCGCCATTGCTCAAGAAAATGTTGGAGTAATTGAGAAAGTCCCCGGCATTGGTAAAAAAGGCGCTCAGCGCATGATTCTCGAACTCAAGGGCAAAATGACTCGTGTGGGGGCACATTCCAATCAGATGAATCACCAACCTGCTTGGCGCGAACAACTCACGAGCGCACTTGTTTCACTAGGTTTCACACCAAAAGATTCCGACAATGCAATCAGTGCTTTGGTTTCACGATTGCACAATGAAGGTATTGATCCAGCCGATGTCGCTCTGGGTGATTTACTCAAGAAAGCTCTTGCAAATGGAAAATAGCGAAGAGCGGTTAGTCGCTGCGCAGTCATTGGGAGAAGAGTCCGTTGTAGAAAATGCTCTGCGTCCTAAAAATCTCAAGGAATTCATCGGCCAAGAACGTGTGCGCGAACAAATCGATGTTCTTCTATCTGCTGCGCGCCAACGTGGGTCAAGCGCTGATCACATTTTATTATCAGGTCCTCCTGGATTGGGTAAAACAACTCTGGCGCTCATTCTTGCAAGCGAGATGGACACTCCTATTCGTATTACGAGCGGTCCAGCGATAACACATGCAGGAGATTTAGCAGCGATTCTTTCTTCGCTCGTCGAAGGTGAAATTCTCTTTTTGGATGAAATTCATCGCTTACCAAGGCCGGCAGAAGAACTTCTCTATCTAGCAATGGAAGATTTTCGAGTCGATGTCGTTGTAGGCAAGGGACCTGGCGCAACAGCGATTCCACTACAACTCCCGCATTTCACTTTAGTTGGCGCCACAACGCGTGCTGGATTATTGCCAAGTCCGCTACGCGATCGTTTCGGTTTCACTGCGCATCTAGATTTTTATCAAGAAAGTGAGCTAGAAAGAGTATTGGTAAGAAGTGCAAATCTATTAGGTGTCACTATCGATACAAAAGCTGTAAGTGAAATTGCGCGACGTTCCCGAGGAACACCTCGAATCGCAAATAGATTATTACGTCGCGTTCGAGATTACGCACAAGTTCAAGGAAGTTCATCAATTACTCTTGCCGATGCGAGACAGGCGCTGGAAATTTATGAAGTAGATGAAATCGGTTTAGATCGACTAGATCGCGCAGTACTTATTGCCCTCATCGAGCGATTCAATGGGGGACCAGTGGGTCTATCGACACTGGCCATTGCAGTGGGCGAAGAGGTTGAGACCGTGGAATCAGTTGCTGAACCATTCCTGGTTCGCAATGGTTTTATGGCTAGAACCCCAAGGGGACGCATTGCAACAGCCTTGGGCTGGAGCCATATAGGACGAACACCACCCGCGGGAATTGCGACTCTTTTCGACACGCCTGCACCTGATGCCTAGACTCTCGTCCTATGTCTACAACTACTAAACCCGTAAAGACGACTGGCCGTCCAGGACGCACTCTGGCAATTCTGGCCCTCGTTCTCTTCGCTCTACTCGGTGCAGTCTTTATCCAAGGAGCAACGCAAGTTCGCTTAGGTCTAGACCTTCGAGGCGGAACGAGCGTGACTCTTCAACCACGTATTGCGCCAGGGGAAGCCGGAAAAGTTACTAATGAAGCGATTGATCAAGCGGTTGCAATTATTCGCCAACGCGTGAACTCACTCGGTGTTGCTGAGAGCGAAGTTGCAGCGCAAGGTAGTGGAACAAATCGTCAAATTGTTATCTCTGTTCCTGGAGATACTGGGCGACGCGTTGTTGAACTAGTTGGACAGACAGCTGAACTTCGATTCAGACAAGTACTTGCTGAAACCTCAGGAGTGCCAAATCTTTCAGATACAGCAACTGCAGCAACTCCAGTAGCTGGAATAGCACCAGATGTAAATGCGCGTTTTGCTAATTTGGATTGTTCTCTTGAAGCTAACCGAAAGGGAACAGGTAGCGACGCAGCCGATCAAGCCATAGTTGCGTGTAGTCGAGAAGGCGGAAGTAAATACATTTTGGCTCCTGCTGAAGTTTTAGGTCGCCAGGTTTCTAAAGCATCTGCGGGCCTTGATACACAAGGTGGAAGCATTTGGTATGTATCACTGACTTTCAATGATGAAGGAACAAAAGCATTTGGTGCGCTAACAACTCGCGTCACATCACTTGCAACACCACTGAATCAAGTCGCGATTGTTCTCGATGGATTAGTCGTTTCTGCGCCACGTATCAACGAACCTATTCCTTCAGGTAATGCACAAATCACCGGTAGCTTCACTCAAGTAGAGGCTGCAGATCTTGCAAATGTTTTGAAGTATGGAGCGCTTCCACTTGCATTTGATCGCGGAGAAGTTCAACAGATTTCACCAACGCTGGGAGCTGATCAATTACAAGCAGGTTTGTTGGCTGGTGCTCTTGGACTTCTTCTCGTCCTTATCTATTCTCTCCTTTATTACAGAGGGCTTGGTCTCGTAACGGCTGGATCACTATTTGTTGCAGGTGGCTTGGTCTATCTTCTCATTCTCCTTCTTGGCGAGTGGATCGGATTTACTCTGACATTGGCGGGTATTGCCGGTCTCATCGTTGCCATTGGTATTACTGCTGACTCATTTATCGTCTACTTCGAACGTATTCGAGATGAAGTTCGCGATGGTCGTTCACTCCGTACAGCAGTTGAGACAGGATGGTTGCGTGCTCGACGCACAATTCTCGTCGCTGACTTCGTATCTGTGATCGCCGCTGTATTGCTCTACTTCTTTGCAGTCGGTGGAGTTCGAGGTTTTGCCTTTACGCTAGGTCTTACAACACTTGTTGACCTCATTGTTGTCTTTGCCTTCACAAAGCCAATTACCACTGTGATCTCGAAGTTGAATTTTTATAGTTCAGGTCATCCACTGTCAGGTTTCTCGGCTAAGAGCCTTGGAACAATCTCTGCGCCAAAGGAGGCATAACAATGTCATCACTATCAGGTATTGGTGGACGTCTTTATCGCGGTGAAACATCATTTGATTTCATCGGCAAGCGTCGTCGTTGGTATGCAATTTCCGGTCTTCTCATCATTGCGTCTATCGGTGCACTCGCAATTCAAGGCCTACACCTCGGAATTGAATTCAAGGGTGGATCTTCCTACATCGTTACAAAGCAGGGTGTCACTGTTGAGCAGGCTCGCGCTGCTGTTGAATCAACTGGAATTTCAGGTGAGACTATTATTCAAAAAATTGGAACAGAGAAGATACGCGTTCAAACAGGTGCACTTACAACTGTTGAATCAAATGCTCTAGAGGATGCTCTTGCGACCAAACTTGGAGTTTCGGTAGCCTCGATTGATACACAAATTATCGGACCTTCGTGGGGTAAAGAAATTACTCGCAAAGCTCTTTATGGTTTGATTGGTTTTGTCATTGTTGTGATGCTCTATCTCGCAATGGCATTTGAACCGAAAATGGCAATCGCAGCAATCATTGCCGTTGTTCACGACGTCTTTATTACCGTTGGAATTTATGCACTCGTTGGATTCGATGTAACACCTGCAACGGTGATCGGATTCCTTACTATCCTGGGCTATTCCCTTTATGACACAGTTGTTGTATTCGATAAAGTTCGAGAGAACACTCGAACAATTACTTCAACTTCAAAGAGCACATATTCACAGGCAGCAAATCTTGCGGTGAATCAAACGTTAGTTCGCTCTTTCAACACTTCATTGATTGCCTTGATTCCAGTAGGTTCCATCCTCTTTGTTGGTGCCGGATTATTGGGCGCTGGAACACTCAAAGATTTATCACTTGCACTCTTTATCGGCCTAGCAACTGGTACATATTCTTCAATCTTTATCGCAACGCCAATCTTGGCTGTTCTACGTGAGCGCGAACCTGCAATGCAAGCACTTGCAAAGCGAGTCAATGCTCGTGGGGGAGCGGCTGTAAGTGCTGAAGGTTCTTCTGCATCAGCCAGTTCTGCCGGTTCAACACTTGTGACTGAGCGACGTGGCCCACGTAATCAACCTAAGCGAAAAGGTCGCAAGTAGGGACGTGTACTCAATGGATACTTTGATTGCACCGATTCTTAGTGCACTCAAAGAAAACCATGC
>CAIZPZ010000176.1:0-3519 GCA_903934975.1 uncultured Actinomycetes bacterium
ACAATAAGACAATGATTCGTACCGTTGACCTGCGCGGACGCTCGCTATCCAAGTTTGAATATCAAAGCGCACTGCCTCGTGCAACTATGGATGTTGCCCAAGCTATGAAATTAGTTGAACCAATATTGCATCGCGTCAAGAATGGAAATGAATCAGACCTTTTGGCACTAGCGCAAGAATTCGATGGCGTTCTACCTCCATCGATTCGTGTTCCACAGAGCGCACTCGATGCAGCTCTAGCTCAATTAGATCCAAAGATTCGTACTGCCTTAGAAGTTTCGGCAGCGCGCATTACTAAAGTTCATAATGATCAACGTCGAAGCGATAGCACTACAACAGTTGTCGATGGTGGAAGCGTTACAGAGCGATGGATACCTGTGGATCGAGTTGGACTCTATGTTCCAGGTGGTCGCGCCGTGTATCCAAGTTCAGTGTTGATGAATGTCATTCCAGCACAAATTGCAGGCGTAGCGAGCATTGCTGTTGCCTCGCCACCACAAAAAGAATTTGGGGGATTACCGCACCCAACAATTCTGGCTGCTTGCGCACTTCTTGGAATCACAGAAGTTTTTGCTATTGGGGGAGCGCAAGCTGTTGCATTATTTGCATATGGGATGAAGAACCTTTGTGAAAAATGTGACATGGTCACGGGTCCAGGAAATATATATGTTGCAGCAGCCAAACGCGCACTTCGTGGAATCGTCGGAATTGATTCAGAGGCAGGCCCAACAGAGATTGCAATCCTTGCAGATTCATCAGCCCTTGCTAGCGATGTTGCAGCAGATCTGATTAGTCAGGCAGAACATGACACGATAGCCGCAGCAATTCTCGTTACCGATTCACAGGAACTTGCCACAGCAGTAGAGCAAGAATTAGCAGTGCGTGTTCCACGAACAAAATATGCGCAAAGAATCACGACAGCGCTGAGTGGCATTCAATCAGCAATAGTTCTCGTGGATTCGCTTCCTCAAGGAATCGATGTCGTCAATGCTTATGCGGCTGAACACTTAGAGATTCAAACTGTGGATGCGAAATCAGTAGCATCCAAGATTCGCAATGCAGGAGCCGTATTCATTGGACGGTTTTCTCCAGTGTCACTCGGTGATTATTCTGCGGGATCAAATCACGTACTTCCTACAGGAGGTTGTGCGTGCCATTCAAGTGGCTTATCTGTCGCGACTTTTCTTCGTGGCTTGCATTTCATTGAGTATGGAGAAGAAGCATTTACAGAGATCGCAGAGACTGTCATTACGCTGGCTAACTCTGAGGACTTACCTGCACACGGTGAAGCAATGACTGCGCGATTTGAGAATAAATCATGACGACACAATGGCCAGATTGGTTACCGCTTCGCACTGATCTTCAATCACTGAGCCCTTATGGCGCGCCTCAAGTTCCATCGCAAGCAGCGATGAACACAAATGAGAATCCATTTCCTCCCTCACCAAAATTGCAAGCAGCGATTGCAGAGCGCCTTGCACAGATAAGTTCTACCCTCAATCGTTATCCAGATCGTGATGCAATCGCACTTCGTACATCACTTGCTAATTTCGTTAATGAGTTATCAAAGACCTCTTTTGACGAAAACTCGATATGGGCTGCAAATGGCAGTAATGAAATTATTCAATCTCTATTCTTGGCATTTTCGGGCGGTATCGCTCTCGGTTTTACTCCTTCCTATTCGATGCATCCACTAATTTCAAAAGTTACATCTGTGAATTGGGTAGATGGCGCTCGAAACAGTGACCTTACATTCAATATTGATTTAGCCATTGCTCAAGTAAAAGATGTACAACCACGACTCACTTTCATCACCACACCCAACAATCCAACGGGTGACGCTATTTCGATAGGAGATATCCAGCGTTTATCTGACGTCGTTGCCTCAGTTGGTGGCTTACTCATCGTCGATGAGGCATATGCGGAATTTTCACAGGAGAAATCTGCAGTAACCCTTATAGATTCGAATCCTCATTGTGTTGTTATTCGCACAATGAGTAAAGCTTTTGCATTTGCGGGTGCTCGCGTTGGATATTTGGTAGCCCATCCCACGATTATTGATGCAATTACTCTTGTTCGCTTGCCATATCACCTGAGCGCTTTGACTCAAGGCGCCGCTGTTGTTGCTTTGGAATTTCGCAAGGAACTCCTAGCCACTGTTGCGACATTGGTGAACGAACGCGAGAGAGTGGTAACAGCTCTTCATAGTTTTGGTCTACGCACAATTCCTAGCAGCGCGAACTTCGTGCTCTTTTCGGGATTTGGCCAAAGTGCGCCACAATTGTGGCAAGCGATGCTCGATAAAGGCATTCTCATTCGCGATGTGGGATTATCGGGTTATCTCAGAGTAACAATCGGCAATGTAGCCGAGAATAATCTTTTTCTTGAAAAACTACAGGAGATACAAAATGAGACAAGCCAGAGTTGAACGTAAGACTAAAGAGTCACACGTCCTTGTAGAGCTCAACCTTGATGGAGATGGAAGCATCTCTGTTGATACTGGAGTTCCATTTTTTGATCACATGATGTCTCAACTCGGTAAGCACTCTGGATTTAATCTCACAATCAAAACAACGGGAGATGTCGAAGTTGATTCACACCACAGCGTTGAAGATACATCCCTTGCTTTTGGTCAAGCGCTACGCGAGGCGCTAGGAGATAAAGCAGGTATTCGTCGCTTCGGAGATTCAATGGTTCCACTCGATGAAGTTTTAGTTCAGGCAGCAGTGGATCTTTCTGGCCGCCCATATCTTGTGCATCGTCAACCAGAAATCGTAGAACTTATCGGTACATTCGATACAACTTTGGGTAAGCACATTTGGGAATCCATTGTTGCTGAGGCACATATTGCGCTGCATATTCGTGTACTTGAAGGTCGCAATGCTCACCATGTTTTTGAAGCACAATTCAAGGCAGTCGCTCGTGCATTGCGTGATGCTGTTTCACTCGATGGTCGCGTTGCAGGTATCCCATCAACTAAAGGTTCTCTTTGATCGCGATTCTTGATTACGGATCTGGCAATCTTCGCTCAGCGCAGCGCGCATTTGCAACGGCCAGTGATGATGTCATTCTTACATCTGATTTCAATGAAGCGATAGAGGCAGATGGTTTAGTTGTTCCAGGTGTGGGTGCTTTTGCAGCATGCATGAAGGGTCTCGATGCCGTCAAAGGCTCAGAGATCATTCGCAAACGTAAAGAACTAGAACGTCCAACATTGGGTATCTGCATTGGAATGCAAATTATGTTTTCGCAAGGTTTAGAACATTCTGACAATGGAGCACATACAGGTGTTGGAATTTGGGAAGGGCAAATTTCAAAAGTTGATGCCCCTATTTTGCCTCACATGGGATGGAACACTGTAGAAAGTGCCCCAGAGTCCACGTTATTCAAAGGCATTGAAAATGAGTCTTTCTATTTTGTTCATTCATATGCAGCAAAGAGTGCTCCAGTTCAAAATGCTACGTGGAGCACGTATGGAGAAAAGTTCCTTTCAGCAGTTGAAGATGAATACGTGAGTGC
>CAIZPZ010000177.1:0-4097 GCA_903934975.1 uncultured Actinomycetes bacterium
AACAGCATCGGATGTGAGCCACATGAATTCGGGAAGTGCTGACATTTTCATTTTTCCACGTTGATGAAATTCAGTGTGAGTAAAACCTGGACAGAGCGCCATAACTTTTATATTTGTTTTTGAAAGTTCAGTATGAATTGATTCGGATAAGACCGTCAGATATGACTTTGAAGCACTATATGTTCCACCGGCTATCCAACTTGCAACAGATGAAACGTTGATAATCGTTCCCGAGTTTCGTTCCTTCATTTTAGGTAGAACTACATGCATGCAACGCATGGGAGCACGCACCAGCACATTCAGTAATTCTTCTTCAGCAACTATCGAGCTAGTTGTAAATGCATACTTGATACCAAAACCTGCATTATTTACAAGTACTTCAATCGCATTCTCTGCCAAATATTGCTCAACAATTGCACATCCCGTATCCAAAGATAAATCTGCCTGGATTACAGCAGTTTCAACCTGGTAGGTACTTTTCAAAAACTCTGCACGTTCGAGCAATCGTGCGTGATCGCGCGCAACAAGAACAATATTGAAACCTTGTGATGCTAGTAAACGAGTAAAACTCTCACCTATGCCAGCAGTTGCCCCTGTTACAAGTGCCCATTTCCTCATGGGGCTACTTTATCCAATCCGTAATTCACCGATAGCACCAGCTGGCACAAATGGTTTATGAGGTTTGATCAGTGGAATTCGACGGTACTCATCGTTTTGAATAGGGCGTTCATCTTTTTCGCCCTTGTTTGGCCACATTGAAAATGCGCGTTCGGCTTGTGCAGTAATAGTCAGTGATGGATTAACACCAAGGTTTGCAGTAATTGTTGAACCATCTACGACGTGCAAGGTCGGATAGTTATAGACGCGGTGATAGGGATCAATAACTCCGCTGTGTTCATCGATACCGATTACACATCCACCAACAAAGTGGGCAGTAAATGGTGCACCAATGAGGTCACCAACATTTCCACCAGCAATGCCACCATAATTCTTAGCCACACGCTCTACGGTTTCATTTGCTGCCGGAATATAGGTGGCATTTGGATGTTGGGAATCATTGTGGGATGTGAGTTTGAAGCCAAAGATTCCGCGTTTTCCACTTACCTTTATGGACGAATCAACGTTTTGCATAACAAGGGCGATGACGGTGCGCTCACTCCATTTTCGAACATTCAAAATTGTTGTAAAGAGCGATGGTTTCGCTAAAAATTGTCGCATCCAATGTTTGCGACGTGCTTTAGGTGTCCAGCCATCGGTAGCAATAGTTTGCAGTAGACCCATTGAGTTGCTGCCTTTACCGTATCGAACAGGTTCGACGTGGGTATCAGGTGACGGATAGAAGGATGAGGTGATTGCAGCACCACGACTAAAATCAATTTTTGTTGTTGGCATAATCGCACCAGTGAGTGCTTCGCTATTTGTCCGCGATAAATTACCTAGGAAATCTGAGATCTTGGGCAAAGTTGTTGCCTTGAATTTATGCATCAGTTTCTGGGTGTTATAAGTACCAGCAGCAATAACGACATCGTGTGCATGAAAAGTTGTTCCTCTGGATCCAAATGGATCATCGGTCTTCTTTGTACGTATCTTCCAACTGCCATCACTGAGTTGTTCAACCTTTGTTGCAGTTGTCAATGGAAATACTCTTGCCCCCGCCTTTTCAGCAAGTCCTAGATAATTCTTAGGCAAAGTGTTCTTTGCATTATGGCGACAGCCAGTCATGCAACTTCCACAATTTGTACAACCCACACGTGCAGGTCCAACACCGCCAAAGTAAGGATCAGCACATTCAATGCCTTCGCCTTTACCAAAATGAATACCTAATGGTGCAAGTGTGAATGTGTGGCCTACACCCATCTCTTCGGCAACTTCTTTCATTGCTTGATCACTAGGGGAGAAGTATGGATTGAGTTCAACTCCCAACATGCGCCTAGCTAAATCGTAATAAGGCGTAAGTTCTGATTTCCAATCAGTGATGGATTTCCACTGAGGATCATTGAAGTATTTATCATCAGGTTGATACAAAGTATTTGCATAGACAAGGGAACCACCACCAACTCCTGCACCTGCCAAGATAAGAACATCTGGTAGTGCATGAATTCTTTGAATTCCATAAAAACCCAACGCTGGCGCAAAGAGGAATTTGCGCAATCGCCATGAAGTCTTTGGAAAATCTTTATCCTCAAAACGACGCCCTGCTTCTAGGACTGCTACCGAATAACCTTTTTCGCGAAGACGAAGCGCTGCAACAGATCCACCAAAGCCTGAGCCAATTACGACAACATCGAATTCATTTTTAGGCATGTATATCGGAACTATCTTCTTCGCGGATTTCCCACGTAGTTCCATAATCACCTAGTAAATCTAAGAAAGGTTTTGCATCAAACCATTCGGGACCACTCACTCCTTCGGGCACCCAAACACCTTTGTGAATCAACTCCATTGCAATAACTGGATTGATAGCTGTCTGCCATACAACTGCTTGATCTCCGTAATTAGTCATAGACCATTCATTATCGACGACGTTATACATGTAGCAGGCGTAGGGCTTACCTTCTTTATTGAGCCCACGCACAAGTGCACCGGCGCAAGTTTTACCTTTCATACGCGATCCCAGTGTTGCCGGATCAGGAAGTGATGCGGCTAGCAAATCACGAGGTGAAACAGAAATACCTTGAACATCGACATGTTCCTTGCGATCCAAGCCAAGCATGTGAATTGTTTTCAGAGTCGTAATGAATTGCGCACCAAGCCCGTATTTGAAATTTACTTTCTTAGCTTCAATTTTTTGTGGAATCAAAACAACTTCTTCGTGTTCAACATTGACACATTCAACAGGTCCGATTCCTTCTGGGAAATCAAAGACTTCAATTTCACTAAATGGCGCTGTCGTGTACCAACCGCGACCATCTTCCCAAACAATTGGCGGATTGAGACACTCTTCAATAGTTGTCCAAATTGAAAAAGATGGAGCAAAGTTGTGGCCCTCAACAGTGATATTTGAACCGTCCAAAATTGTTATTGAATCAATTCGGCTAAAGAGATGATCAGAGGCATAACGCGCAAAGACATCGCTCATCCCAGGTTCAATTCCCATTCCGACCATTGCATAAATCTTGCGTTCTGCCCAGTTCCAGTCACGTGCGAATTGTTCATCACCTAACTTCACGCCAGTTTCTGTATTTGGGTAATGCGGATGTGGACGCGATAAAGACATCGCCATATCCATATAGTTTGTATTCTCAATTTCACATGCAAGAAAAATTGGCATTACAAATCGAGGATCAACAGCATTGATCACGATGTCAGGATTAGCTTTGCGAATAAGAGCCCTTATATCTTCAAGTTCTGCAGCATTTACTTCTGCTGCAGAAAATCGTGAATCATTGACTCTATTTACTGCTTGTTCAGCACGTGATAGGTCTCGATCAGCGATAACCATTGAAGTGATAAATGATCTTCGGGATGCAATATTTACTATTGCCCGACCTACGCCACCAGCGCCAATAACCAGCGCCTTCATTGTTGGCCTCTCATGAGGAAATAACTCCATCTTCTTAGGTTCACAACCCTAATCTGATAGAAAATTATTGGCAATAGGTGTTATCTGAGAAGATTCTCACTCAACATCAGTCCCCGTAGCTCAGTGGATAGAGCAACCGCCTCCTAAGCGGTAGGTCGCAGGTTCAACTCCCGCCGGGGACACTTACGAAAAGATAATTGTTCGTTTGCCTACAAGAAAGATTCGATCTTCAGAATAGAGCTTTACTGCTTTTGCAAGTACACGTCTTTCGATATCTCTTCCTAGTGCGAGCAAATCTTCAGCAGTTGAAGAGTGAGTTACATGGGCAACATCTTGTTCGATGATTGGACCTTCATCTAATTCATCGGTAACAAAGTGCGCAGTAGCTCCGATGATCTTTACGCCGCGATCGTGAGCTTGGTGATACGGCTTGGCGCCTTTGAATCCTGGCAAGAAGCTATGGTGAATATTGATAATTTTTGCAGGCATTTGGTTGCAGAAATTCTTTGATAGAACTTGCATGTAACGAGCAAGAACAACAAAATCAATTTTGAGTTCTGCAATCTTTGCCAGG
>CAIZPZ010000178.1:0-4778 GCA_903934975.1 uncultured Actinomycetes bacterium
ATCCACGAAGTAGTGCTGCATTTCCAGACATCAACAAGATAACTGCAGCATCCACTGTGACATTTGGACGTGCTTCATAAACCATGCCAATTACACCAAATGGCACAGTAATTTGTTTGAGACCGAGCCCATTGGGCAAAGTTGATTGGCGCAAAACTATTCCTAATGGATCTTCTAACTCTGAAACTTTTCGTGCGCCATTGGCGATCCCAATTACTCGTTCAGGAGTGAGTAATAGTCGATCTAGCAATTGCGAATTGAGACCACTCTCGCGTCCTCGCTCCATATCTTCTTCATTGGCGGCAACTATTTCAGCGCTGCGGCTAATAAGTGCATCTGCAATTTTGGTAAGAGCTTCTCTTCGCTGAGCCGTTGTGGCAACACTCAGGGTACGCGAGGCAACGCGTGCGCGAAGTGCAAGATTATGAATAGTCTCAGTAGCGCTCATCATCACACCTTATAACAGCACTAAATCATCGCGATGTACGAGTTCGCGTTCGTATTCCACACCTAATGAAGCAGCAAGTTCCTTTGTGGAACGGCCCAACATTTGTGGAATTTCTTCAGAATCAAATGCCACTAAGCCTCGCGCAATAACTTTCATATCTGGGCCAACAAGTTCAATTGCATCACCAGAGATAAATTCTCCTTCAACTGCAGTAACTCCTGCAGGTAAAAGTGAAACTCCACGTTCAATAATTGCCTTCACCGCTCCTGCATCGAGTACTAAACGGCCGCGTGGAGTTGTTGCATGTGCTAGCCAGAGCAAACGTGAATTAGTTTTCTTTGACTCTGCTTGAAATAGCGTTCCTTGTGACGATCCAGCCAAACTCTCTGCAGATTGTTCAAGGGATGTCAGTAGCATCGCAATTCCAGCACTCGTTGCAATACGTGCAGCCTCAATTTTAGTAACCATTCCCCCGCTACCAACACCAGATGCACCTGCGCCACCAATAGTTTTAGAATCAATATCGGAAATGGAGGTAACTTCGTGGATTGCTTTTGCACCTGCCTGTGTTGGTGGTGCGTCATAGAGCGCATCAATATCTGAAATTAGAACTAATAAATCTGCATCGATAAGCATCGCAACTAATGCGGCAAGGCGATCGTTATCACCAAATCGAATCTCTTTTGTTCCAACGCTATCGTTTTCATTGATGATTGGAACAACGCCAAGTGAGAGCAAGCGATACAAAGTACGTTGAGCATTTTGATAATGCGCACGGCGAACTATGTCTTCAGTAGTGAGCAATACCTGCGATGCAACGATTGAATGCTTGGCAAAGCTTTCGGTGTAACGAGCAATCAGTAAGCCCTGGCCAACAGATGCTGCTGCTTGTTGTGTTGCAAGATCTTGTGGGCGCGTGCTCAGCCCCAGTGGTGCAAGACCAGCGGCGATAGCACCTGATGAAACAACGACAACTTCGGCTCCACGCTTTTTGCATGCAGCAACAACGCTTACTAATTTATTGACAGATTCGGTATCTAATTGCGATCCCGCACTACCTGTTAGAGAGGAGGAGCCAATCTTGATAACGATGCGCTTGGCAGAGGTGATGCTTGCACGGCTCACTTTGCATCTCCATCCTCTTTTTCATCTTTAATTGGTTCCACAAGTTTAGGCGTATGTGGGTCAATCACGTTGTACTCCCACTGCATTGCAATCTCGTCATCGCTCAATACATCTTCTTCTTCGCGAACAGGAGCGCCCCATGAACCCTCGAGTCGTGAATCCTCGCCGCGACGATGCAAATGGCCAGCTAATTGCTCGGCGCCTGCCTCGATTGTTGGCTCCCAATCAAATACAACTTCGTTATCTCCGCTACCGATGCGAACTTCACTTCCTGCAACAGCACCCTTTTTGAAGAGCTCTTTCTCAACACCTAATTGAGCAAGACGATCTGCAAGGTAACCAATTGCTTCTGCATTCTTGAAATTTGTTTGGCGTACCCAACGTACAACTTTATTTCCGCGCACAGTAAATGAACCATCTTCATTTGCTTTGACGGTAAATCCTGAATCATCAACTGGAGTTGGGCGCAAGATAATTCGTGTGCGCTCCTCTACTGCCATCTCTGCGCGCTCTTTTTGAATGAGGCGTGCCATGGCATATGTAAGTTCTTGTAAGCCAGCGCGACTTGCAGCAGAGACTGAATAAACTTCATAACCTTTATCGCGCAGATTTTGTTCAACCATTTCGGCCATTGCAGCGCCATCTGGAATATCAATCTTATTGAGAGCAATGATGCGTGTGCGATCTTCAAGTCCACCATATTGCTTTAGCTCAAGTTCAATTGCTTCTAAATCTGCAACTGGATTTCGATCAGTCTCTAGAGTTCCGCAATCAAGAACATGAACAAGTGCAACGCAGCGCTCAACGTGGCGCAAGAATTCAAGGCCTAAACCTTTTCCTTGGCTAGCACCTGGTATCAACCCTGGAACATCGGCCACAGTAAATCGAGTTCCACCAGCTTGAACAACACCAAGATTTGGAATCAAGGTTGTAAATGGATAGTCAGCAATCTTTGGGCGTGCAGATGAGATTGCAGCAATTAGAGAGGATTTTCCAGCACTTGGAAAACCAACGAGTGCGATATCTGCAACAGATTTCAATTCCAATTGCAAAATACGTTCTTCACCTGGTTCGCCAAGGAGTGCGAAACCTGGTGCGCGGCGCTTAGAAGATGAGAGTGCTAAATTTCCAAGCCCACCAAAGCCACCCTGGGCAGCAACAAATGTTGTTCCTGTACCTATGAGGTCAGCAATTTGTACTCCTGCTTGATCATAAATAACAGTTCCATTTGGAACGCCAAGAATTAAATCTTCACCGCTGTAACCATCTTTGCGATCGCCATAACCTTGATGACCAGATGTTGCTTTGCGATGTGGTGAATGGTGAAAATCAAGAAGCGTTGTCACATTTGGGTCAACGACCAAAATGATGTCGCCACCGCGTCCACCATTACCGCCATCTGGGCCGCCAAGTGGTTTGAATTTTTCGCGCTTTACAGAGACGCAACCATCTCCACCTTTTCCTGCAGTGGCATAGAGAGTCACGCGATCAACAAATGTTGCCACGATAACTCCCTTCTAGTGCCTGAAATAAAAAAGCGAGCCGCACATGTATGCGGCCCGCTCTTCTTGAGAACCGTTTATTACGCTACTGGAACCACATTTACAACGTTACGTCCGCGAGCGCGACCGAATTCAACTGATCCTGCTGCGAGTGCAAATAGTGTGTCATCTTTACCGCGACCAACATTCTTACCTGGGTGAAAATGTGTTCCGCGTTGGCGAACCAAGATCTCGCCACTGTTTACAACTTGACCACCAAAGCGCTTGATACCGAGGTATTGCGCATTTGAATCGCGACCGTTACGTGTCGAGGAGACACCCTTCTTACTTGCCATGGTCTACTCCCCTTACTTCAAGCCGTTGATGGCTGTAATTTTTACACGTGTGTGTTGTGAACGAAAACCTTGACGACGACGAAAACCCGTCTTATTCATATAACGAAGAATGTCGACCTTAGGTCCCTTGATTTCATCAATAACTTCTGCAGTGACTTTTACGCCAGAGAGAATCTTTGGATCTGAAGTTACATTTGCACCATCTACTACCAATACGGCAGCGAATGAAACAGTCGAACCTGCAGCGCCGTCGATGCGATCAACAACGACAGTATCGCCAACGGCGACTTTCTCCTGGCGTCCGCCAGCTTTCACGATTGCGTACACGTAGTGCTCCAGTTCATTTCTCATGCTCAGGCGCGAGGGCTTCTATTGCTAGATCCCGCGGGCAGAGGCTAAGGGTACGGAGTCCCGCACCCATGGGTCAAATCTAGGCTCCGGGGGTAATCACGCCAGAACTTGAGGCACGGCGACGACGTCGTCCACCCTTTTCAGGCTCTGCTTTTACCTCGGCAACATTCACGCTTTCATGAAATTCATGTTCTGTGGCATCGCTCTCTTCTGCATCTTCATGTTGTGATGAAGGAACATCGAGTTGTGGTGCTGGTGCCTTTATCTTTACAGGCTCCATATGAATATGAATTCCGCGTCCAGCACATGAATCACATGTTGTTGAGAATGCTTCGATAAGTCCCTGTCCAACGCGCTTACGTGTCATCTGAACAAGTCCCAGTGATGTCACTTCTGCAACTTGATGCTTGGTGCGATCGCGACCGAGTGCTTCAACAAGTCTGCGAAGAACCATTTCACGGTTGGATTCCAAAATCATATCGATGAAGTCGATAACAACGATTCCACCTAAGTCGCGCAGACGTAGCTGGCGCGCAATTTCTTCTGCCGCTTCTAAGTTGTTCTTGGTAACTGTCTCTTCAAGGTTTCCACCTTTACCGATGAACTTTCCTGTATTTACATCGATAACAATCATTGCTTCTGTGCGATCAATAACAAGGGAACCACCTGAAGGCAAGTAGACCTTGCGATCAAATGCTTTCGCTAATTGTTCTTCAACCCGATATTCAGTGAAGAGATCTCCGTTACCTGTGTACTTTTCAATTTTTGACGTGAGCTCTGGTGCAATGAAGCCGAGATAGTTTGTGATCTCATCCCATGCATCATTTCCCTGAACTGTTAACTTTCGGAAATCTTCGTTGAAGATATCGCGAATAACACGCACTGCAAGATCAGGCTCTGAATAGAGCGCTGTTGGTGCATGAAAATTTGGATTCTCAGACTTTTGGAAGATGTCATCCCACTGCGCTTTCAAACGTGCAACATCATTAGTGAGATCTTCTTCGCTCACGCCTTCCG
>CAIZPZ010000179.1:0-1948 GCA_903934975.1 uncultured Actinomycetes bacterium
GCAATAACGCCAGCTATCACCCAGCACATTGTTCCAATAACGACTAGAGTTACTGCATTGCGTAGTCGAGTAGTCATGGGGCAAGAGTAATGCGTTTTTCGGTTAAAGAGGATGGTAATTGGCGTTCATTTCGCCACCGTAATTACCAGATCCTCTTTCCTGCAAACACGGTGTCAAACATTGGCAGCTGGGCTCAACGTATTGCACAGGACTGGCTTGTTCTCGAACTCACCAATAACAATGGAACCTATTTAGGTTTGGTCACCGCAGTTCAATTTGCTCCTGTTTTAGCTTTTTCATTACATGGTGGAAAACTCGCGGATAGATTTAACAAGAGAAAAGTTTTGATTCTCACCAACATTATTGGTGGTGCAGCCTCCCTTGGATTAGGTGCCCTGGTTATCACCAACACAGTGGCCTTGTGGCACGTATTCGTCTTGGCTGGAATCTTGGGTATTTCAACGGCGATCGATGCACCCGTGCGTCAATCCTTTACGACAGAAGTTGTAGGGCAAACCGACCTACCAAACGCGGTTTCATTGAACTCAGCTAATTTCAACGCAGGAAGGCTAGTGGGGCCTGCGATATCAGGTGGTTTGATCGCAGCATTTGGTACTGGGCCCTCATTTATTGTTAATGGGCTTTCATACTTTTTTGTTATTGCAGCGCTCATGAACCTTAATGAAAAGGCTTTTTTCCATTTAGATCGCCCAAAATCTGATGGAAGTATTCGTGAAGGTATTGCCTATGCAAAGGCGCGTCCTGATATCTATGTAGTAA
Source organism: uncultured Actinomycetes bacterium (assembly GCA_903934975.1). Taxonomy (GTDB): domain Bacteria; phylum Actinomycetota; class Actinomycetes; order Nanopelagicales; family Nanopelagicaceae; genus Planktophila. The sequence continues at coordinate 781 of CAIZPZ010000179.1, forward strand.
TGCTGATGGTTTTCTTCTTAGCAACCTTTGGATTGAATTTCCAGATATTCAACGCACTTATGGCAACACAAGAGTTTGGCTTGGGCCCTGCAAGTTTTGGTCTAATGGGCACATTCATTGCCATTGGCTCGCTATCAGGTGCTATTGGATCGGCTCGACTAGAAAGATTTAGAAATACAAAGTTTGTTATCCAAGGTGGAATCCTTTTCTCAATCTCAATTATGGTTCTTGCTGTTATCCCTAGCTATAGCTTGTACATCGTATGGTTACCAATTTGCGGATTTGCCGCTCTTACAACTTTAGTCTCGGCTAACTCAATTGTTCAGACAAGTACAGATCCAGCAATCCGTGGACGGGTGATGGGTGTATACCTTTTGATTTTCATGGGAGGAACACCATTTGGTTCTCCACTGATCGGTAGCGCAACTGAACTCTTTGGAATCAGACCAACTATTGCCCTATGTGGCGGAATCTCATTGCTTGCTTCGCTAATTATTTGGTTCCGTTATAAGAATCGGGTAGAGCTTCCTGCAGATATTTCTGTAGCTGCTGTTTTAAAGACTATTGATCGCGATGACAATAAGAATTCCAACTAGTGCGAGCAAGGTAATCAATCGTCTAGTTCTGTAACTCATGCCAACTCCTTCACCTGTGAAGGGATTACCTTTACGATGATAAAAGCTATGCCGATCAAGACAAAAACCATGATGTAGGCGCGAGAAATACCAAAACTATCCCCTAAAAGACCCAATAAAAATGGGGCTCCAGCGATTGCTACACCTGCTGCCAATGAGGCACGTCCGATCGCTAAATCGGGGCGGCCATCGCTTAAGCCAATAAGGCGAATTGAAGAGAGTGCAAACTGCATTGAGATACCCAGTCCTACAACAAGAAGACAGAGCAATGACACAACCATATTGTGGGATAACCAGAAGCCTAAGAATCCAAGGAACTGGACAGCAATAATCGCCAGCAGTTGAGTATCAAGTGCAAGCTTCTTTAATACTAATCCGCCATACCAACGGCCGATTCCCATACCGGTACCTAAGGCGACAATTGCAACGGTTGATATCGCTGCAGTTGAGCCAACACGATCCTTCAGAAGTGCTGCTGCCCAGAACGATGTTGCAAACTCACTTGAAATACATGCGACAAAACCAAACCATGC
>CAIZPZ010000180.1:0-4173 GCA_903934975.1 uncultured Actinomycetes bacterium
CAAGATTGATGTCGTCCCAGAAATTAATATTCCAGGACATACAGGTGCCCTTCTAGCCGCATATCCCCAATTCGGAGTAAATAGAGAAATAGTAGAGGTAAGTGGAGAATGGGGAATATCAAATCATCTTCTAAGACCTTTCCCTGATACATTCGAATTTTTGCGCGAATTGTTTACGGAAGTTAGCTCAGTTTTTCCTTCTGAATATATACACGTTGGCGGAGATGAATCTCTCATCGACAACTGGTTAAAAGATCCTGAAATTGTTTCTTTCATGAAGGAACGAGAATTCTCTACGCCAAAAGAGCTTTTTATTTACTTTATGAAAGAGATTGAAGTAATTATAAATACTCTTGGTAAGAAGATGATTACATGGGATGATGCATTTGCCTTCAACCCAAGTCAAGCAACTCATGCGACAGTTATGTCATGGCGTGGAGCAGATATAGCTAAGACTGCAATGGAACACAGCCGTGACGTAATTTTGTCACCAGTTTTCCCTACATATTTTGATTACTCACAAGAACTTTCTGAATCGGAGCCACTTGCAATCGGGGGACCTGTCACTTTGGAAGACGTTCTCTCATTTAAACCAATCGATGGCGTACTTGGTGTTCAATGTCAGATTTGGTCTGAATATATAGAGGACCCATCTCATCTTGAATATATGATGTGGCCCCGGGCTGCAGCTTTAGCATTTGCAGCATGGGGTGATGGTAATAATTTCATAGAATATTTCAATGAGCGTCGAGCAGATTTGGATGCACTCCGGATCACTATCCGTGAAATAGAGCCTCTTAGAAGAAAAAACATCAGCGAACTTGGGGTTGGCAAATATCACCCGGGCTATCCCATTACATCTATGATGCAAAAACTTGAAGAGTCGGCGGCAAGTGGCGAAGTCGCGCATTAGCGCACAATGGAAAATAAAAAAGAGCGGAGACGAGGAGATTTGAACTCCTGAAGGCTTTTAGACCTTACCTCGTTAGCAGTGAGGCGCACTCGACCGGGCTATGCGACGTCTCCAAGTGGTGGCTGTAGTTTACATCTAAATTCTTCTCGCAGTATCCTGCCGTATGACATATGAACTGCGTATTTACACAGCGAATCCAGGAAAAATCGAGGCGCTCTGTGCCCGCTTTAGAAACCACACCGTTGCCCTTTTTGCCAAACACAATATGGAAAGCATCGGTTATTGGCTTGAAGATGCACACACAGATGTGTTGACCTACGTGATTAAACATTCTGGAGATCCTGCCAAGAATTGGGAAGCATTTATATCTGATCCTGCGTGGATTGCTGCAAAGGAAGCATCAGAAGTTGATGGACCTCTCGTTGAATCAATTGATTCGCGTTATATGACATCAACTGATTTCTCTGCGTTGAAATAATTATTGTTAGGCTAATCCGATGAGCGCTGAAGAAAAGAAGTCTGGGCGAGTTTATGATGTAGAGCCATCACAGCTCTATGCAGAATTTATGAAAACTGGTTGGGCTCCATCTCCACTTCATGGAATAACTCCAGATGATGTTGCAACATATGCCTTCTCGCGACGCCAAGCGCTCTCAGCAGCATTTCCAGGAATGCGTTTAATACTGCCTTCCGGAAATTACAAAGTGCGCAGCAATGACACTGATTATCTCTACCGCCCACATTCAGCTTTTGCTTATTACACAGGTGTGCAAGGTGTGGAGGCAACAGCAGATGCTGTTTTGGTAATGGAGCCCAGTGGTGATTCACATGAACCAATTCTGTTTATAAATCCTCGCTCAACTCGTGACACTGATGCATTTTATAAAGATGCGCGCTACGGGGAATTATGGGTTGGCCGCCGCTTTACACTTGAAGAGGCGCAGGCCCGATACCAAATCGCGACTCGCAAAATTAGTGAGTTAGAAGCCTTCTTAGCTAAAGATAAAGGCGCTCTTGTTATTCGCAATCAAGATACATTGATTGATTCAATTATAAATAAGAATGTTCGCGATGACGAGTTAGCTAATTTCACATCGGTTCATCGCATGATCAAAGATGATTACGAAATTAAGGAAATGCAACGAGCAATCAATGCAACACATTCGGGTTTTAGCGACATTATTCGTGCGCTTCCCGCTGCTGTTGAAACCCCTCGTGGAGAACGAGTTGTTGAGGCCGCTTTTTATGGTCGCGCCCGCATTGAGGGTAACGATCTTGGCTATAACACCATTGCGGCCTCTGGTGCGCATGCCTGCGTATTGCACTGGACTCGAAACGATGGCGCAGTGCGAAATGGCGAACTCATTCTTATCGATGCTGGAATCGAAATGGATTCCTATTACACAGCAGATATAACTCGTACATTGCCAGTGAGTGGAAGGTTTTCTCCGGAGCAGCGCGCGCTGTATATGTTGGTTTATAGAGCTCAGCAAGCAGGCTTTGATGCAGTCAAAGCTGGTGCAGATTTTCTTGATATCAATCGTGCTTGCCATCGCGTTATTGCACAAGGGCTACATGATTTAGGAGTTCTAACAGTTAGCGTCGATGAATCGATGCAACCAGAAATTGGCTTACACCGTCGTTGGACACTTCATGGCGTAAGCCACATGTTAGGCATGGATGTTCATGACTGTGCGCAAGCGCGTAAAGATCAATATACAGAAGCAAAACTTCGCGCAGGAATGATTTTGACTGTTGAACCAGGCTTCTACATTCAACCTGATGATGAGTTATTCCCACCTGAGTATCGCGGTATCGGAATTCGAATTGAAGATGATGTTCTAGTTACTGAAGATGGTTGCATAAATCTCAGTGCGAACATTCCAAGTCACCCTGATGATATTGAAGCGTGGATGCAATCTCTACGCTAGTTGTAGTCCACACCACGCAGCGAGTAATCCAATCCCGAGTGAGAGCACTAAGTTCATTGCTGCATCTTTGTATCGCTTCAGTTCAAAGGCTAAATAGATATCGAGCATAAATGTCGACCACGTTGTAAATGCGCCAGCAAATCCAATTGCCAATAAGTCATATGTTTTTTCGCTACTTTTGAAAGTCATTCCTAATAGAAAAGATCCAAGAATATTTACTATAAAAATTCCATAAGGCTTGTTGGTGAATTTTCGAATGTATTGATCAATAACAAAGCGGGCTGGCGCACCAACTGCTGCGCCGAGGATCACATACAAAGTATTCATGAGCGCACCGGTATTACTTTGCGCGCAAGAGGCAAAATTATGACCACGATGATTATCGATGCAACAATGTTCTCTGCCAGAAATAGCAGTCCACCTTCACGTGGTTCCAACGATTGAGCAGTTACAGCAGAAAATGTTGTAAGGCCTGCACAAAAACCAGGGAGCAAAAGATGGCGAAGTTCGGTGATTCCACGGCGTTCCATGAGTACAAGGAGTGCGGATGCAAGGGCTACTCCAACCATATTTGCAACAAGAGTTCCCGTACGATCATCAGGAATAACTAGGCCAAGGAAATAGCGAAGAAGAGTTCCGAAAACTCCACCGACTGATACAAGTACTAAGGACTTCAAGTACTAAACAATACCCTCACGTTTGCGTATCTTTGAGCCTAGCCAGCGAATTGGATCATATTTTTCATCAACAACGCGCTCCTTCATAGGAATGATGGCGTTATCTGTGATTCGAATATGTTCTGGGCATACTTCTGTGCAGCACTTGGTGATGTTACACATTCCAAGTCCGTGCTCTTCTTGCGCTGTTTTCTTTCGATTCTTCAAAGTATCTAGTGGGTGCATATCTAATTCAGCGATGCGAATAAAGAATCGCGGACCAGCAAAAGATTTCTTATTCTCTTCGTGATCGCGGATTACGTGACATGTGTCTTGGCACAAGAAACATTCAATACATTTGCGGAACTCTTGGCTGCGCTCGACATCTACTTGTTCCATACGCGCTTCACCCGGCTTCAAATTTGCGGGGTGTGAATAGGCAGGGATTTCCATTGCTTTTTTGTAATTGAATGAAACATCAGTTACTAAATCTTTGATTACAGGAAATGCACGAAGCGGTGTAACAGTAATTGTCTCTTCGTCGCCATAAGCAGAAACCTGTGTCATGCAAGCAAGGCGTGGCTTACCGTTAATCTCCATCGAACAAGAGCCGCACTTGCCTGCTTTGCAGTTCCAGCGAACAGCTAGATCTCCCATTTGTGTTGCTTGAACA
>CAIZPZ010000181.1:0-5716 GCA_903934975.1 uncultured Actinomycetes bacterium
CTAAATCTGTTGAAGAGTTTAAGAAGTTAGGGATAAATTCTGTAACGCTTGCAAGCAGTTATCACGCCGGTAAGTTTCTACGCCCAAAAAGCAGAACTAATAAAGTTTATTTTCCTGAAGATGGCACGGTTTACTTTAAATCTGATGCCTCAAGATATGGCGAGATAAGGCCAATTTCAAATTCAATTTATGGTGATGGAAAAGTTTTGCAAGAACTTACCGAAACTAAAGAGATTTCCGTGAGCGCCTGGTTAGTGCTCCTGCACAACACTCCACTCGCAACTAAGCATCAGGATTCCGCCGTTCAGAACGCATTCGGAGATCCGTATGTTTATGCGCTTTGCCCATCTGCACCCGCAGCGCGTGCCTATGCAGTTGGCTTGTGCAAAGATGTAACTGAAAGTTATAAAGTTGAAGGCATTTCAGTCGAATCTATTGGATTTCCACCTTACGAGCATGGCTTCCACCATGAGATGAGCTTTGTTAAACCAAATAAGTGGCTCTCGCAAAACCTTGGACTCTGCTTCTGCAAACATTGCGTGACCGGTGCCGAGAAGTTAAACATTGATGCAAAGACCTTAAAGGCTCGGGTGGCAACAAACATTAATAATTATTTAGAGGGCGATATCGATTACGAGAGTGATATGGCAGATGCGCTCTGGCTTGCAGATGTTGCAATCGACTCTGAACTTCGTAAATTCTTAGATTTCAGAAGTAGCGTGGTTACATCACTTGCGAAAGAGATACGTGAAAGCGTTCGAAAGGATGTGGAAGTAGCTGTTATTCCTTCAGTAGCAAGACCTACAGGAGGTGCTTGGTATGAAGGCACTGATCTCAAAGCAATCGCGGAAACTACTGGCGTCATCGAAGCCTGCTTCTATGAACCGACGATTGATCGCATCAAGGGAGATTTGGCTGATATCAAAGTTCGGACGAATGGCATCGGAAAAATAAAGGGAATTTTACGACCAGCATTTCCAGATCTAACAAGCGAAGAAGCTGTAGTTGGCGCAGTTAGTGCACTCTGGGATGGCGGCGTGAAAGATATTGGGTTTTACAACTATGGCCACATACGTAGTCAAAGTCTTAAGTGGATTGGAAAAGCATTGGCCATGGTGAATAAAAAATGAGTAAGTTATTTGATAAGAAGATTGTTGCTATTACTGGAGCTGCCGGTGGGATTGGGCAGGAACTCTCACGACACTTCGGTCGCGAAGGCGCAATTATTTATGCAATTGATAAGAAAGATGAAGTCAATACTTTTGCGATTGAACTTGCTGCCGAGGGAATAACAGTGCACCCACTTGCCTGCGATATTAGCGATGCAGGTGCAGTCGCTAAAGGTCTTGGAAAATTAATGGCAGATTTCGGAGATGTAGATATTCTGGTGAACAATGCCGGTTTTTCTGAGCACCCAACAATCGAGAAGACAACTCCTGCGGATTGGGCATATGACATAAATGGCAATCTAAATGGAGCTTACAACTGTGTGCATGCTGTTCTGCCAGGTATGAAAAAGAAAGGCAAGGCAGCAATAGTCACAATTGGTTCAGTTAACGCACTTTATGCACTTGGTGATCCGGCATATAGCGCCGCTAAAGCAGCGCTCATAAGCATGACTAAAGCTATTGCTATGGAGAATGGCCGTTACGGAATTCGCGCAAATATCGTTCTTCCTGGAACCGTTAGAACGCCAATTTGGAATGTAAGAGCCAAAAAAGATCCAGAAGTTCTAAAGACTTTAATGCGCTGGTATCCACTTGCCCGAATTGCAGAACCAAGTGATGTTGCAAATGCAGTGGCATTTCTTGCCTCTGATTCCGCATCAGCAATTACCGGTATTGAACTTCCTGTTGATTGCGGATTAACTGCCGGAAATATTGTGATGTCTCGAGAATTAACTTTGGAAAATTTTTAGTCAGATAATTTCCAACTAAAAAAGAGGAGAAGAAGATGGATAGATTAAGAATCGGCGTAATTGGCCTTGGGTGGTTTGGTGAGATTCATTGCGATGCAATAATCGGAACTCCGAGCCTCGAACTTGCCTCACTCTGCACTAGAACTGAAGAACGTCTAAATGAACTTGGTAAAAAGTATGGCGTTAAGAAATTACATAAAGATTATAAAGATATGTTGGCAGATCCTGATATCGATGCGGTTTCAATCACAACTATGTGGGATCAACACACAGACATCACAATTGAAGCTCTGAAGGCAGGAAAGCATGTATTTCTCGAAAAGCCAATGGCTTCAACTGTTGCAGATTGTGAAAAGATAATTGCAGCATCTAAAGGCGCAAAGGGAATCTTGCAGATCGGTCATATTGTTCGCTTTAACCCACGCTATCGCGCAGCAAAGAAGGCAATTAGTGAAGGCGCGATTGGCAAAGTTCTTTCCCTAAGTTCACGTAGAAATATTCCTGCGGCTTGGACCCCAGAAATTCTCAATAAAATTGGACCAATTGTTGGCGACGCAATTCACGATACTGACATCATGCTCTGGTTAACTGGTGACACAATTGTTAGTGCCTATGCCCAAACAACAGATATGCGCGGCCTCAAATATCCAGATATTGGTCAGACTATGTATCGCTTCAAAAGTGGCGCAACTGCAATTCTGGAGACCGTTTGGTGCATGCCAGAACACACCCCATTTGATATTGATGAACGCATGACAGTAATTGGAACCGAAGGCTTAGTTCATATCCAAGATACTTTTCCCAATCTTGGAATCGTTACAAAGTCGACTGGTGTTCGCAGTCCTGACACAACCTATTGGCCAGAGTTTGATGGATACCGCGGTGGTGCACTTCGTGAAGAGTTCCTCTACTTTGCAGATTGCGCACTAAAAGGAATTCAACCAACAGTTAGCACTCCAGTTGATGCAATGCGCGCCCTAGAAGCAACGCTGGCTGCAGAAGAATCAGCTCGTACAGGTCAAGTTGTAAAGATTTAAAAAGGGAAATTACGCAATTGAAACTGGGCGACCCTCTTTAAGGGAAGCCTTTGCTGCTAGACAAACTTGCAGTGCAGCAATCGCAGATGGTGTTGGCGATAACTCGTACTTGCCGCCCGCTTTAGCTTGATCATAAAAATATTTGATTTGGCGACCATATGGGTCATCTGTCGCAATCTGTTCAACAGTATTTCCTTTTGCGGAAAATACATGCCAGCTATTTACCCCAGCGTTATTGCTTGAAGATGACTCTTCCGTCGCAGAAATCGCCGAGAATTCATAATGAGCAATTCCTGATGTTCCAAGTAAATCAATTGTGCTTGTGAATGGAACGCCCTCTGCGGCATCCATAAAGCTATGAACTTGGCCAATGCCGCCGCCTTCGTACTTAACAGTTATCTCTGCAGGGCCTGTCGGAGTTGTTTGTGCTGCAAAAACTTCAATTGGTTTTCCTAAATACATGTTGATTTGATCGAAATCATGAATCGAGAAGTCAACAAGCATTCCACCAGATTGGCTCTCATCACCAAGCCAGGCTGCCCAGGTTGGCTTAGGGGAGAAGCGGCGGGCATGAACTGAAAGAAGTTTGCCGATTTCACCAGATTCACTTACTTCACGAAGTTTTTGATAACCAAGAAAGAAGCGAACTACTTGAGCAATCATCAAAGAGCCAGTGCTCTTTGCGGCGGCATCAGCAACTATTTTTGCATCAGCAACAGTTAACGCAATCGGTTTTTCTAGTAGAACATGTTTGCCTGCAGCAAGAAGGGCTACTGCAATCTCCTTGTGAGTTGGAGTAGGAGTGCAAACCGAAACATATTTAACATCTGGATCATTCAAAATCACATTCAAATCAGAGATGTATTTAGCGCTCGATGCAGCCGGAACCGAACCCTCCTTTGGACGCGGAGTGCAGATATATTTAATCGAATCTGCAAGACCAGCACTTGCCCAAGCCACGGCGTGCGCATTGCCCATGTAGCCCTGACCAATAATTGCGATTGATGTCATGCCAAACTCCTAGAACTTAAGCAGATAGTCGCTTGATTGTCTCAACTGAATAAGCAAGTGATTCATGAACATCTTCCACTCCATTTGGTCCAGCAGGAGTGAATTCAATTTCAATACTTAATGCAGCGTTGCAGCCATTCTTCTTTAGAGTTTTGAGGATGCGATCGAAGTCAAGATCTCCGCGGCCGATGGCAGGGAAGTTCCATTCATTCTGAGCACCTGCTTTTTCTTTCAAGTGGATACCAGTTATTGAGCCTGTAGATGCATCTAAATCCTCATAAGGCATGATCGCACCATAGAAAACAACATTTCCGGTGTCATAGTTAAGGCGCACATTTGGCATGTTAACTTTTTTGAGTAGCGCAATAATGCTCTGTCCAGTTGCATAGTTATTCCCGTGGGTTTCAATTGCCATAATTAGGCCTAGATCTTTTGCGACCAATGCAAGGTCGCGGATGATGTTTACTAATTCGGTGTCATCACCAATAACTGACTCATCTCCGTGGGTTTCACCTGTAGAAAGAGTGACATATTCAACCCCAAGTTTCTTAGCAAGCTGAAGATTCTTCTTGAAAGTTTCTTGGCCCTCTTTTGTTTGAATGTTGGTATGGCCACACATTCCAATTGCTTTTATGTCATTGTCAGCCAGTAGCTTCAGGGTTTTCGCAATTTGCTCATCAGAATAATTATTGTGAACATGTTCGGTCCAGCCGATGACACCAGCAAGTTCAATTAGCTTTATGCCAGCACGCTTTGCTCCAGTCACGGCCTCTTCAAGAGTGAAGCCATGATAGGAATTACTATTCAAACAAATTGGATTTGCCATGAGTTATCTCTTTCTTGTTGTAGTTTTAAAACCAGCCGGTTTCATTTGGATTTCGATACTGCATAAATTCGACTACAGCGCCGTCAACTAAAACGAATGCGACGCGGACAAAACCATCTGCGACATCCCATGGTTCCAATAAAATTTCGTGGCCTTTAATTGCTTCATCAACGCTATCTACGCGATATGCGACGTGGGGCAAGTGCCGAATTGGTCCAGTCACTGGTGTGTCATGTTCGTAGCGAAGGTATTCAACATTTGCTGGATGCTGGCGGGGATTAGTCACCCAGACTCGAGTTGCATCTACGAAATTTTCTTCGCCGTGTTTCTCCTCGGTGATAACTCCGATATGGTCAAAACGCGTCCGATCAAAGTGCTTGGAGCTCAAATTTGAAGTCCTTCCCTATTTAGCAGGAATTCTCCTTTCGGGACCCGAATAAGTCAATACCTCTTCCTATTCAATTTGCGGCTAAAAGCACTGTGTATCTAGACTCAGACCACCCGTTAAAGGGGTAAAGCTCCGATTAAATGATGAGTGAGAGGGTTTATGAACTCAGATCTCATTTCAATTTTCCATAAAGGAATGCCAATAGCTTCCCAGGGCAAGAGTATTGAAGAATTCCTCGCAACAAATAAACAATTGTTTACTGCAGACTTCCAATTTCCAATCATGGTTTTACGCGACAGCGCAATTGAACATAACATCCAAAGAATGGCCAGTTACTGCAAATCTCTTGGCTTTGAATTAGCCCCTCATGTGAAAACTCCAATGGCGCCAAAGATTGCAAAGCGACAGATTGATGCGGGTGCCTGGGGACTCACAATTGCAAATTTCAATCAAGCTGCAATTATGTTTGCAGCCGGATTTACTCGCTTGATTATTGGCAATGAAGTAATGGAGCCAACTTCAATTGTAGAAATAGC
>CAIZPZ010000182.1:0-2583 GCA_903934975.1 uncultured Actinomycetes bacterium
AATTTTGGATAGTGAACCCCCAAAACACACTCGCCTGCGTTCTTTAGTAGCGAAAGCATTTAACCGAGGTCGAATCGATGCGCTGGCGCCTCAAATTCAATCCCTGACTCAAGAATTATTAGATCAGATTGCGCTAAAGAAAGATTTTGATGTTATCGCTGATTATGCAGAACCACTTCCAGTAAAAGTAATTGCTGCATTATTGGATTTTCCAGTTGAAGATGAATACTTGTTGCGTCCTTGGTCGCAAGCGATTGTAAAGATGTATGAAGTTGATCCAACACCAGCGAGCCAAGCTGGCGCTCGACGCGCAGCCTCTGAATTTGCGACATATGTTCATGATTTGATGATTGCCCGAAAAAAGAAACCCGGTAGCGACCTGATTAGCGAATTAGCGATTGTGGAAGAAGCAGGGGAAAAACTCAATGCGCACGAACTAATTGCAACGTGCATTCTTTTGCTCAATGCTGGCCATGAGGCAAGCGTCAATGGCTTTGGTAATGGAATCGTTGCTGCTTACAAGGAAGAGTCCCAATGGGAGCTTCTCAAAAAGGATCCATATGCCATTTCAACGACTGCAATCGAAGAATTCTTGCGCTTTGATGCCCCACTTCACTTCTTCGATAGAACGGCAACTGAAGATACAGAAATTGGTGGAGTAGAGATCACAAAGGGTCAGAAGATTGTAAGCCTGCTCGGTTCTGCTAATCGTGATGAAGATGTTTTTGAAAATCCAAATACTATGAATTTACTGCGCGATCCAAATCCACATATTGGTTTTGGAGCAGGAATTCACTTCTGTCTTGGTGGACCCCTTGCACGTCTAGAAATGAATATCTCACTTCCAGCACTTTTCTCTCGCTTCCCACATATGAGCCTTGTCGGTGAAGCAACACGTAGGCCAACGTTTTCACTACGAGGTTATGAAAAGATTCCAGCCACCATCAATTGAAAGGTAAATACATGAATATTATTCTTGATGTTGATACAGGAGTTGATGATGCATTTGCGCTCCTCTTTGCTGCACGCTCTCCTCTAGTAAATCTCATCGGAATTACATGCGTTGATGGAAATACAAATTTGGATAATGTCGTTGCAAACACACTGACTGTTCTCGATGCTGCAGATGCTGGCGATATTCCTGTAGCACGAGGGGCTGCAAGACCACTCATAGAGCTTCCGAGTTATGCAGAGTTTGTCCATGGATCTGATGGAATGGTTGAAATGCAATCGAAAGATTCCAAACGCACCCTTGATCCTCGTTCTGCAATTGAATTAATGAGGGATCTCATCAATGCTAGTTCTGAGCCTGTGACACTTGTTCCGATTGGACCACTTACAAATATCGCACTCTTTCTAAGAGCATTTCCTGATGCGGCAAGTAAACTGGAGAGAATCGTTCTCATGGGTGGCTCAGCATCAGTTGGAAATGCAACTGCAACAGCAGAATTTAACATTTGGCATGATCCAGAGGCTGCCGCTGTTGTTTTCACTAGTGGCGTTCCAATCACCATGTATGGATTAGATGTTTTCACTGATTTACAGATGACCCCTGATGATGCTAAAAATCTGATTGCTAAAGGTGACAAGACTTCACTCTTTGCGGGAACCCTTGTTGACCGATTCATCAAACAAATGGGACATGATGTAACTCTTGGAGATTACGGCGCTGTAGCAACAGCGATTGCACCACATTTGGCTCATACAAAAAGTCTAAGAGTGGTTGTAGATACCACTCATGGACCAAATCGCGGACAGACAGTGTGTGATCACAGACCGTATGCCGATATCGCCCCAGAATCTGCGCACACAAATGCACCAAAAGTAGATGTTGTTCTCGAGATTGATATCAAAGCAATGAAAGATATGTGGCTTAAAACAATTACTGGAAACTAAATCCCTATCGGGTGCCAGACTGTTTTATATTCCATAAATGCGAGCATTCTTTGAGGGGTATCTGAAGTAGAGAATTTATGTATTCTCTTCAGGTTATCTGCTCCAGAGACACGCACTTCCTTATCCAATTCCTTAGATAGGCCAGTTGCATCAATTGCATCGACATCCATATGCGCACCCATCCATGGTGCAAGCTCGCTTGTAATTCCGGTAAGAATGTTTACAACCCCGCCTGGCAAATCACTAGTCGCTAGTGCCTCACTCAGTGTCACTGCACAGAGTGGAAACTTTTGGCTTGCAACAACTACTGCAGTATTTCCACCAGCAATGACTGGAGCAATTGCTTGAACGAGTCCTAGTAACGAACTTTTTTGTGCTGGAAAAATCCCGACCACACCGACTGATTCAGGAATCGTAAAGTTATAAAACGGACCCGAAATAGGATTGGTGGATCCCGCAACTGTTGAAATTTTGTCACACCAACCCGAATACCAAACCCAGGTATCAATTGCTTGGTCAACTTGCTTCTTGGCAGCAACTCGAGTAACTCCTTCAAGCAATGCAATCTCTTCAACAAACTCTTCACTACGTGCTTCCATCATCTCTGCAATACGATAAAGAATTTGAGAGCGATTGAATGCAGTTGCTCCACTCCAGCCACCAAATGCGCTACGGGCAGCAGTGACA
>CAIZPZ010000183.1:0-2350 GCA_903934975.1 uncultured Actinomycetes bacterium
ACGTGAATTAGCGGAGGCAATCGGGCTCAAACCAGCAAAAGCATTGGGGCAAAATTTTGTTATTGACTCCAATGTATGCAAAAAAATTGTGCGCATCGCAGGAGTTACAAGTTCAGATGTTGCACTAGAAATTGGCCCCGGACTCGGCTCTCTCACTCTTGCTCTACTGGAAGAAGCAGCCTCTGTTGTTGCAGTCGAAATTGATCCTCGCCTTGCTCAGCAGTTACCGTTGACCGCTGCAATTCATAGCGAGCGAGCAGAAAAACTCACCGTTATCAATCAAGATGCACTTGGAATATCAACTCTTATCTCTGACCCCACCGTTCTTGTTGCAAATTTGCCCTATAACGTCTCTGTTCCTGTCTTGCTGCATCTACTAGAAAAAGTTCCCACACTTCGCTCAGGTGTTGTCATGGTGCAAGCAGAAGTTGCAGATCGACTTGCAGCATCTCCCGGAAGCAAAGATTATGGAATTCCAAGTGTGAAATCTGCATGGTGGGCGCAAGTAAAAGGAGCAGGCTCTGTTTCGCGTTCAATATTCTGGCCAGCGCCAAATGTAGATTCAAAATTAGTTTCTTTTACACGACGAGCAACACCAGGAGATGAAGTACTTCGAAAGAAAGTTTTCACAATTATTGATGCAGCATTTGCGCAGCGCCGAAAGATGCTTCGATCAGCGCTCTCATCCTTGTATGGCTCTTCGGCTTTGGCAGAAGAGATACTTACAAAAGCGGGAATCGACCCAACTCTTCGCGGTGAAGCACTTGAGATCTCAGGATTTTGCGCAATTGCACTTGCATCCCCCGACTTCAAATCCACAAAGTAATAGAGTTTGCATATGCCAGTGAGATCAGTAACCGTTCGCGTGCCAGCGAAAGTGAATTTACAACTCTCTGTTGGCCCACGCGAATCTGATGGCTTCCATAATCTTGTAAGTGTCTTTCAAGCTATCTCTATTTTTGATGAAATTACCCTCACTCTTGCAGAACCAGGACATGGATTAGTTCTATCAATTAGTGGTGACCACACACATGGAGTTCCTATTGATGCAACAAATTTAGCTGCCCAAGCTGCACTCCTTATGGGTAAAGAATTTGATTTAGATATTGATGCAAAACTAGATATCAAAAAATCTATTCCAGTTGCAGGTGGCATGGCCGGCGGAAGCGCTGATGCTGCAGCAACAATTGTTGCAATTGATGCCCTGTATTCACTTGGAATGTCACGCGAGGAAATGGCAGAGATTGCAGCAAAACTTGGAAGCGATGTCCCATTCATGCTCAGTGGCGGAACAGCAATTGGGCGTGGACATGGAGATCAACTTACTTCTGCGCTATCGCGAGGCACATATCACTGGGTATTAGCGCTGAGCACAGTTGGACTTTCAACTCCTGCTGTTTATGGTGAGTGTGATCGTTTGCGTACTGGGCTTCAAATTAGTGAACCTCAAACAAATGAAGTACTGATGCAAGCGCTATTAGCGTCGGATCCAAAATCTGTAGGCGCATCACTAGTCAATGATTTACAGGCAGCAGCATGTTCGCTTCGGCCCGCACTTCGATTAGTACTCGATGTCGGTGAAGAATATGGAGCGTTAGGAGCAATAGTTTCAGGCTCTGGTCCAACAGTTGCATTCTTAGTAGATAACGAAGAGCAAGGATTAGATCTTGCAGTGGCACTAACTGCCAGTGGTGTTGTCGGAAGCGTTGCACGTGCTTATGGCCCAGTACACGGTGCAAAAGTTATTGAGACTCGCTAGTTAGTTTTTCCTTCATCAAGATCGGCGGCAAGCAAACTAAGTAATTGCGCCAATTGTGT
The DNA here is from genome assembly GCA_903934975.1 of uncultured Actinomycetes bacterium. Lineage (GTDB taxonomy): Bacteria > Actinomycetota > Actinomycetes > Nanopelagicales > Nanopelagicaceae > Planktophila. The sequence goes on from CAIZPZ010000183.1 coordinate 1,819, forward strand.
TTTCTCTTCTCGAGTTAACCCACTCAAGATATCCCTTTCGTGAGCAAGTAATTCTTCGAGAGCATTATCAACAGCGCGCATTCCTGCTCTGGTGAGTTTTACTAATGAACCGCGGCCATCATTAGGATCTTGCGTACGAGTTATGAGTTCGAGTTCTTCTAGGCGATCAAGTCGATTTGTAATAGTTCCACTTGTCACCATCGTCTCTTGCATGAGCTGACTTGGAGAAAGTTGATACGGCTCGCCTGCTCGGCGCAGTGCTGCAAGAACATCGAAGTCCCACGTTTCAAGATCTGCGAATGCATCTTTTCGAACAAGGTCGAGTTGGCGTGAGATTCGAGATATTCGACTAAGAACAGCAAGGGGAGTCAGATCTAAATCTGGTCGCTCGCGCTTCCATGCGGTGATGAGTCGCTCTACTTCATCACGCATTGCCACCCTCGCATTTCAAGTATTCGAGCAATAAATCTAAGAAAGTAAGGTCAAACCCTAAGGCTAGTGGTCACGAGCACTACCTGTAATGGGGGAGAAT
>CAIZPZ010000184.1:0-3319 GCA_903934975.1 uncultured Actinomycetes bacterium
CACTACAAAGCAAGACCATGGCTTAGCGGCTGCACTCGATAATAAGTTGATTGAATTAGCTGATGCTGCGCTTACAAAGTCTGAGCCAGTTCGAATTGATCTACCTGTTCGAAATGTGAATAGAACTGTTGGAACGATGCTGGGCGCAGAAGTAACTCGTCGCTTCGGGGGAGAAGGATTACCTGAGGGCACTATCGATATCACTCTTCATGGCTCTGCAGGACAATCATTAGGAGCATTTATTCCTCGTGGAATCGCAATTCGACTCTATGGTGATTCAAATGATTATGTTGCAAAGGGAATATCAGGTGGACGTGTTGTAGTTCGCCCTGATGAAAAGGCAAAATTCAAATCTGGCGAGAATGTAATTGCTGGAAATGTTATTGGCTATGGCGCAACATCTGGTGAGATATTTATTCGCGGTGTGGTCGGAGAGCGATTCTGTGTTCGCAATTCTGGTGCAACTGCAGTAGTTGAAGGAATCGGCGACCATGGCTGCGAATACATGACTGGTGGAACCGTCGTAGTACTTGGTCGCACTGGTCGTAACTTTGCAGCAGGAATGTCTGGTGGTCGCGCATTTATGCTCGATATCAATCCAGCAAATGTGAACACAGAGATGGTTGATATCTTGGCAGTTCCACAAGATCAGCGCGAAACATTGAAATCACATATCTCGAAGTTCCATGCAGAAACTGGTTCAGAAATTGCATCTGAACTTTTGAAATCTTGGGATGAATCAATATCTCGTATCTCACTTGTTATGCCGCGTGACTATGCACGCGTACTTGAGGCAATGGAGCGCGCAACTCGTGAAGGTTTACCGATTGATAAATTCGTTATGGAGGTTGCAGGCTAATGGCAGATCCAAAGGGTTTTCTCACTACTCCTCGCGAGACTCCGACTCGACGACCGGTCGACGTTCGCATCCAAGATTGGAAAGAGGTGTACGAGCCTCAGAGCATGGAACACCTGCAGAAGCAGGCAGGTCGTTGTATGGATTGCGGAATTCCTTTCTGTCACATGGGCTGCCCTCTAGGAAATCTCATCCCAGAATGGAATGACCTAATTTGGCGCGGCGATAAAGATGAAGCGATTGCTCGCCTGCATGCAACAAATAATTTTCCAGAATTTACTGGTCGACTCTGCCCAGCTCCTTGCGAGACAGCATGTGTCGTTGGAATTAATGCTGATGCAGTAACGATCAAACAAGTTGAATTACGCACTATTGAAGAGGCATTCGGCGCTGGGAATGTAAAACCTTTGCCACCTGATCGCATCTCTGGAAAGACTGTTGCAGTTATTGGCTCTGGCCCAGCAGGTCTTGCTGCAGCGCAACAACTCACACGCGCAGGACACACTGTTGTTGTGTATGAGCGAGCAGATAAAATTGGTGGATTGCTTCGCTACGGAATCCCTGAATTCAAAATGGAAAAACACATTTTGGATCGACGCTTATCGCAGATGGAGAAAGAGGGAACTCGCTTTCGTCCAGGAGTCGATGTTGGTGGCGAGATAACGGGCGATCAACTTAGTTCAAAGTACAACGCTATTGTTTTAGCGATTGGTGCAACGCAATGGCGTGATCTTCCAATCCCTGGTCGTGACTTCAAAGGAATTTATCAAGCAATGGAATTTCTTCCATGGGGAAATAAACAAGCCCTTGGTGAGATACAAAACCCACCAATTAATGTCGCTGGTAAACACGTTGTTATTTTAGGTGGCGGAGATACAGGTGCTGATTGCCTTGGAACTTCGATTCGCCAGGGAGCAGCAAGTATTACTCAACTCGAAATTATGCCAAGGCCATCAGATGAGCGTCCTAGCAATGCACCATGGCCGACCTATCCAATGATTTACCGTGTTTCAAGTGCGCACGAAGAGAAAGATAATCGACTCTTCGCCGTGAGTACTGAAGAATTTTTGGGAGATGCGAATGGAAATCTTCGGGCACTAAAAATTGTTGAAACAAAGTTTGTCAACGGAAAATTTGAATCAGTGCCAGGAACCGAGAAAGAAATCCCTGCTGATTTTGCTTTTCTAGCAATGGGATTTACGGGACCCGAAAAGAATGCACTCATAGATCAATTAGATGTTGCACTCGATGCTCGCGGAAATATTGCTCGTGATGATAATTATGCAACTAATGTTGATGGTATTTTCGTTGCGGGCGATTGTGGCCGCGGCCAATCACTTATAGTTTGGGCAATAGCCGAAGGGCGCAGTGCAGCCTCTGCAGTTGATACATATCTCACTGGAGATACTCAACTTCCTTATCCAATCGCGCCAACAGCGCGACCAATGATGGTCTAGAGAGATAAGGTAGAAAAATGCGTCGTGCCAAAATAGTTTGCACAATGGGTCCCGCAGTTGAATCCCCTGAAAAAGTACGCGAACTCATCGCAGCTGGAATGAATATGGCTCGACTCAATCTTTCGCATGGTGGATATGACGAACACCAAAACCGTTTAGATCAAGTACGAGCTGCAGCTGCTGAAGCAGGAAAACCTGTTGCGATTCTTGTAGACCTTCAAGGTCCAAAGATTCGCTTAGCGCGATTCAAAGCTGGTCCACACGATTTAGCACGTGGAGATATTTTCACAATTACAACTGATGAAATTGAAGGAACGAAAGAGCGCGTTGGAACAACGTATAAGGGTCTACCGGGGGATTGCAAAGCAGGAGATCGCATTCTTATCGATGATGGCAAAGTTACAGTCGAAGTTATTGAAGTAAAAGGTAATGATGTAGTTACAAAAGTGATTGAGCCAGGAGCTGTTAGTAATAACAAAGGTATCAACCTTCCAGGTGTAGCGGTTTCAGTTCCCGCACTCTCTGATAAAGATATGGATGATCTTCGCTGGGGTCTTCGAGCGGGCGCAGATTTCATCGCACTCTCATTTGTCAGAAGTGCGGCAGATATCGTTGACGTACATCGAATTATGGATGAAGTCGGTATTCGAGTTCCAGTAATCGCAAAGATTGAAAAACCACAAGCCGTTGAAAACTTACAAGAAATTGTCGACGCATTCGATGGCATCATGGTTGCGCGAGGTGACTTAGGAGTTGAACTTCCTATTGAGGATGTCCCGCTTGTACAAAAGCATTGCATTGAACTCGCTCGCGAAGCAGCAAAGCCTGTCATTGTCGCAACACAGATGTTGGATTCAATGATTACTAATTCACGCCCGACTCGCGCTGAAGCAACAGATTGCGCTAATGCTGTACTCGATGGCGCAGATGCGCTCATGCTCTCTGGTGAGACAAGTGTGGGCGAGTTTGCCATCGAAGCAGTTCAAACAATGGCTCGTATCATTGA
>CAIZPZ010000185.1:0-1687 GCA_903934975.1 uncultured Actinomycetes bacterium
CGAGTGATTTGGGTCCCGGAATTGCGGTAACCAACCGACGTTCTTGGGTCAAACTAGTCAGTGTGCTCATGGTTAAAGTCTAGAGCCATATTTCTCATACACGCGCCAGGAAGTTACCCTTGTCAGTGAAAAGAGAAAGAAGAGGAGTAGATCAATGAGTGAACTGCGCGATACTGCTCCACTCCTTGATGCATACCTCTCCTACTTTGAAAGTGAGCGCCTGCCCTTCACCATTCCTGGGCATAAGCAGAGAGCATCACGCCTCGATGCTGGCCTTGGCGCCGTTGTAGATAGCGATACACCTCTCTATGGCGGTTTAGATGAAATCAAACTGACGCACGGAACATTGATCAAGGCCGAGAAGTTAGCTGCCACATTCTGGGGTGGAGACTTTGCTCGCTTTTCAACTGGTGGATCAACACATGTGAATCAAGCCGTAATTCTTGCCCTGGGAAAACCTGGCGACAAAGTTGCCTTATCGCGAACTGCTCACCGCTCTGTACTGAGTGCTTTAGTTCTTGCTGGCCTTGAACCACTGTGGCTTTCTCCTGATATTGATAGTGCAACAGGTGTTCCTACCGGAATATCAGTAGTCGAATTTGAAAAAGTTCTTGGCGAAAAACCAATCGCACTCTTACTTACAGAACCTGGTTATTTAGGAACTCTCTCCGACATCCCTGCCCTTATTGCTAAAGCGCACGAACATTCAATTCCTGTTGTTATAGATGCCGCATGGGGTGGCCACTTTGGATTTCACCCAGAATTACCTCGTCACGTAATTCAACTTGGCGCAGATGCACTTATTACTAGTACACATAAGGCACTTCCTGGCTATAGCGCTTCAGCATTATTGATTGCACGCGGGCAATACCTGAACCTAGATCGCCTTGAACAAAGTTTCGAAACAACTCACACAACTTCACCTGCTGGTGCCCCCCTTGCCTCTATTGATGGATGCCGTGCACTTTTGCAAACACGTGGTGAAGAATTACTCGGCCAACTTATTTCTAATGTAAAGGACTTCAAAGCCGTTGTTCAAAGAGAATTTTCACAAGAAATTTTCCTCAATACATCAAATTTTGCACCAGGCCGTTTTGACCCCGTAAAAGTAGTGCTACGCGCTAATCAATTAGGGGCATCCGGTGTTGATATTGAAAAGGCAATTGGCGCCTCTGGTGTTCGAGTTGAGATGGCTGATCGCGACACTGTCGTTTTTATTGCAACACATTCCGATACAGCGCAAGATTTCACTCGCCTGGCTTCAATTCTCATTCCAGTTCTCAAAGAACTGGCATCGACTGCGCGCGAAACTGCAACGGCGCTGAGCTGGTCTGTCATTCCACAAAAAGGAATATCAATGCGCGATGCATATTTTGCAAAGACGGAAATGGTCAGCGCCACAGAAGCTCTGGGCCGTATTTCCGCAGATCTCATAGCTCCATATCCACCAGGTGTTGCCGTTGTGGCACCTGGTGAAATCTTGACCGCTCAAATAATTGATGGACTCAGCGCCTCTAAATCTGCAGGCGTGCGCATTGCCTATGCAACTGATAGCTCTCTCGAGCGTTATCGCGTGGTTGTTCGCTAATAAAGTGAAGGTAAACTAGCCACATGGCAGAGCAAAAAGTAATCCTTTATTACTGCTTCACGCCAATTTCAGATCCCACTGCAATGCGATTTTGGCAAC
>CAIZPZ010000186.1:0-2055 GCA_903934975.1 uncultured Actinomycetes bacterium
CAGATCATCAAGTAGTTCTTGGCTCTCTGGAGTATTTGTTGGACAGCTCGCATTGAGTTCTGCAATTTCACTCGTAGATAATTTGATATCCACACCTGAAAGTGAATCCAAAATAGATGATGCCTTTGATGCACCTGGAATTGGAATTGAAGTAGGGAATTGATTGAGGTGCCACGCAATAGTGAGTGCATATGGTGAAACACCTTTGCTATCTGCCATCTTTTTGAATGCGCCTAATTCACCTGTTGCAATCTTTGCAAAGTTTCCACCGCCGCCAAGTGGTGACCATGGAAGATAAGCAATTCCATATTCAGTACAGATATCGATGACATCTGCAGCGTGACGATAATTTGGACTAAATTCATTTTGCACAGAAATGATTCCGCCTTCTTCTGGGCGACCTCCCGCTTTGATTGCGTGAAGTAGCATCTTTGCATTCACATTACTTACGCCAATTTGCGCAACATATCCGTGTTCTTTCAGTGTCATGATATTTTCAAACTGTGCCTCATAGGTAAGAGAGATATCAGTTCTGTGATGTTGCCACAATGGAATCTTTGAAAGCCCTAGCTTGAGAGCAGAGGCTTCAACAGCGCGATAGAGATAATTCTTTGATGCATCGCGTCCTGGAATACCAAACATTGTTCCGTTATTTTCGCGAGTAATACCAGCCTTTGTTGCAATGACAACCTTGGCCTTTTGTTCTGGTGTGCCCTTCCAAGAAGCAAAAGCTTTTCCAACAATGATTTCGTTATGCCCAACAGAGTTCCAACTTGGAGCATAAATATCAGCAGTATCGAGAAGAGAAATACCAGCATCGAGTGCTTGGTGGATTACTCCGATTGCAACATCTTGCTGCTCAGTCAATCCTGGATAGCGATCATTAGGAAATGAAAATGGCATACACCCCATTCCAATAGCAGAGACGGAATACGGGCCAAGTTTGCGCTGAGTAATCATGTCGTGATGCTAGTGCAATGGATAAGAATAATGAATGGGGTACCTTTCGCGAGTGACTCAATCTGGAACTTTGGCACTCGTTGGATCTGGAGAATATCTGCCAGTTATGGCAGACCTCGAGAGATCACTAATACAAAGTGGCCCCTCACTTCGATATGTACAACTTGCCACAGCTGCTGGGCAGGAGAGTGTTGAACGTTTGCGCTATTGGGAACGAATCGGAAAAGAGCAAGCAGATCGAATTGGTGCGCAACAAGTATTCCTTCCAATCTTTACTCGCGAAGATGCCATGCGAATTGATCTTGCAGAAAAAATTCAAGGTACTGGACTTATTTATCTCAGCGGCGGTGACCCACATTATTTGGCTCAAACACTCATCGGCACTCCGGTCTGGGATGCAATCATTGCAAGTTGGAAATCAGGAACCTCCCTTGCTGGATGTAGCGCAGGGGCGATGGCATTTGGTCCTGATATTCCACACTTTCGTAAAATGAAAGAGAGCGGAGAAACAGGACTCGGCCTACTTCCACATATTCGTGTTGTTCCTCACTACAACAAGTTCTTCAAATGGATACCAGATAGCGCTGCTCAGTTATTTCTCAAAGCGCCAGAGGGCGTTCGCATAGTGGGAATCGACGAGGGCACAGCGCTCGTGACAAATAATCTCAAAGTATGGAGCATCTACGGAGATGGCTCTGTGCATCTTCTCAACGGTAAAAATACTGGAAAGTATCAAGCTGATATAGAAATCGAGATTTAGAAGTAGGTATCTTCAAATCCTGTCTCGTCATCCTTTATTCATGCCACTAAACTAAGGGCTAGCGAATAAGTGGCAAACGAAAACGAAATGGGTATGTAAATATGGCAAAGCAGAACTGGGCAACTAATATCAATTTTCACGATGCTCAGACTCTGCATCCAAAATCTATTGCCGAGCTTGCAGAAGTAGTCTCGAGCTCCGAGAAAATACGTGCTCGTGGTTCAGCCCACTGCTTCAACACAATCGCCGATACACACCACACAGCTGTAGTTCTCGATGCTATGCCAAGTGAATTAGAAATTCACCCAGAGACCAATACAGCAACAATCAATGCA
>CAIZPZ010000187.1:0-1733 GCA_903934975.1 uncultured Actinomycetes bacterium
ACCGCGCACACCTGAAGGACCATCAGAGACAACCATGCTTCGCAAACCAATTGATGGCAGTGGTGTTGTTGACCAAAAATCTTGTCCTGAAAGAAGTGAGACTTTTTCTTCCAGTGTTAACTTTGCAAGCATCTCTGAAATTTCCATGGGGGAAACCTATCAGCGCATATAAAGCTTGCCTACTTTAAATCCCTGCAATCTCACATGCTTGACTGCGCTCGATGACTTTACGGCGGGGCTTACCAGCCTTCTCGCCTTCAGCCACTTCATGTGCGTTCAACTTCTCCCACGCACTTTGATCTATATGTTTTTTGCCTGCTAATAATTCAGCAATATCTGTTGAATTCTTTGGCGCGTGTAGTTGAGTAACTAATTTTTCTATAACTGCAGCTGCATCTGATTTATTTGTGCCGATAACACCAGATGGCCCGCGCTTTGCCCAACCAACAACATAAATATTATCTTTTACATGTCCCTCTTTATTTAGAACTTTTCCACTTTCGTATGGAACTCCATCAATTCCTGCAGCCTGATAACCGATTGCTGTAATTACTAAACCACAAGGAACTGTTACTTCTCCCTTTGGAGTTGAATAAGTAATTGATTCAACACGATTAGTGCCGTTGATAGATATAGGTGTGTGCTGAAATAAAAATTCGATAGTTCGCTCATGACCTTTATCTTCAAGACCGGCAATAAGTAGCATCGCATCTAAATTACTCTTCACATCTTTTTCGGGCGAATCCCCTGCGCGCGCAATTGCGCCATCGATATCACTTTTATGCATTATCACATTTGTATGTTCTAGCTTCGGTAAGTCGCGCAATTCAGGAGAAGTAAACGCGGCATGCTCTGCACCGCGTCGAGCGCTAATAAAGACTTTACGGACCTTACTGTTTTTGAATATTTCAAGTGCGTGATCTGCCGTATCAGTTGGATCTAATTCACTGGGTTCGAGTGCAAGCATTCTGCCAACATCCATAGCAACATTTCCGGCACCAATAACTATTGCAGTCTCGCAATCTAGTGGCACAGAAACATTGGCAAAATCTGGATGTCCGTTATACCAAGGTACAAAATCAGCAGCCGATAAAGAGCCTGGCAAATCTTCTCCTGGTATTCCTAACGTTTTACCAAGTGCTGATCCCGTTGCAATTACAACTGCATCGTATTTTTCTTGCAGTTGAGCAATAGTTACATCACTACCAAGCTCAATATTTGCAAATAGGCGAAATTTCTCAGTTGTTGCAATCTTCTCAAAAACTTTAGAAACACTTTTGATTTTTGGATGATCTGGTGCAACCCCTGAGCGAACAAGCCCCCATGGGGTTGGAAGTCTTTCAATCATGTCGATTGAGAATTGAAGTTCAGGTGTTTGTAAATTCTGCAGGGCTTGTGCAGCAAAATAACCAGCAGGTCCTGCGCCAACAATGGCTACTTTATATATGGGCACTGGAACAGTTTAATACCGAATAGTCATTCCTCACTTGCCAAAGACGGTTGCATAGAGATCCACTCCACGAACAATCTGAATCAAGGCTAAAAAGACTAAAACTCCGAGAATTCGATAGGCGGTATTGCCCAGAGGGGTCATTTTCCAATCTGTTGCAGGCTTTCTGGCCATCTTGCCCAACATTGAGAGAATCAAACCTGGAATAGCTAGAACGACAAATGACCACGCTAGGAATGTTCGTGGATCCGAGAAGAGTCCTTGAATGAATCCTGCTGCCAGC
>CAIZPZ010000188.1:0-2453 GCA_903934975.1 uncultured Actinomycetes bacterium
CACTATGGTCAAGGCGTATCGCCTACTTGCTGCGCAGTGTGATTATCCATTGCACTTGGGTGTAACAGAGGCTGGACCAATTTTCCAAGGCACAATCAAATCTGCAACAGCATTTGCAATTCTTCTTGCAGAAGGAATTGGTGACACAATTCGTGTCTCACTTTCTGCACCTCCAGTAGAAGAAGTAAAAGTTGGAATGTCTATTCTTGAATCGCTGAATTTGCGCCAGCGTAAACTTGAAATTGTCTCTTGCCCATCATGCGGTCGCGCACAAGTAGATGTCTATACACTCGCTGAAAAAGTACAAGCTGGTTTGCAAGGAATGACAGTGCCATTACGTGTTGCAGTCATGGGATGCGTAGTAAATGGTCCGGGTGAGGCTCGTGAAGCAGATCTTGGAGTTGCATCAGGAAATGGAAAAGGCCAGATATTTGTAAAGGGTGAAGTTATAAAGACTGTACCTGAAGCCCAAATTGTTGAAACACTTATCGAAGAAGCAATGAGATTGGCCGAAGAAATGGAAGCCGCAGGCGTTGCTTCAGGGCAACCAACTGTTGATATTCGATAGGCTCACACCATGTTGAGAATGTCCACGCTATTTTTGCGTACTTTGCGTGATGATCCTGCAGATGCTGAAGTAGCAAGTCATCGCTTACTTGTGCGCGCTGGTTACATTCGTCGAATTGCTGCAGGGATTTATTCATGGTTACCACTTGGTTACATCACTCTTCGCAATATTGAGCGAATTGTTCGTGAAGAGATGGATAAAGCAGGTTTTCAGGAAGTCCACTTCCCAGCAATGCTTCCAAAAGAGCCATACGAACAGACAAATCGTTGGAATGAATATGGTCCCGATCTGTTTCGCTTGCAAGATCGAAAAGGCGGAGATTATTTATTAGGACCTACACACGAAGAGATGTTTACTCTTATGGTCAAGGGGGAGTATTCCTCTTATAAAGATTTACCAGTTTCTCTTTATCAAATTCAAACAAAATATCGCGACGAAACTCGTCCCCGTAGTGGAATCATCCGTGGCCGCGAATTTGTCATGAAAGATTCATACTCCTTCGACCTCACCGATGAGGGTTTAGTGCAGTCATACCAAAAGCATCGCGCGGCATATATAAAGACATTTGATCGCTTGGGAATGAAGTACAACATTGTGAGCGCCGTTGCGGGAGCAATGGGCGGTTCCAGTTCTGAGGAATTTCTAGCTCCATGCCCAACGGGTGAAGACACATATGTTCTCTGTGAAAAATGTGGCTATGCAGCAAATGTGGAAGCAATGGTTACAAAAGTTGCACCAGCAGATAGTTCAAAAGTTGAGGCAATGGAAGTTATGGATACTCCAAATACTCCAACTATTGATTCACTTGTCTCACTTCTCAATGAACGCTTTAGTGGCGGATACACAGGTGCGAGCACACTAAAGAATGTGATGTTGATGGCTGATGAGAAAGCAATCTCAGTCCTTGTGCCAGGGGATAGAGAAGTTGATCTCAAGCGCTTACAAGCAAACTTGCCTGGAGTCAGTGAACTAAGAATTTTTGAAGAAGAAGATTTTGCAAAATTCAAAGGTTTAGTCAAGGGCTATATCGGACCACAAGATGCTGCAAAATTAGGAATCACTGTCTATGCAGATCCTCGCGTTGCAGTTGGAACATCATGGGTAACGGGTGCAAATATAAAAGACAAGCACGCACGCAATGTTGTCAATGGTCGTGACTTTACTGTTAGCGCTTATGTTGAAGCAGCAGAGATAAAAAAAGGTGATGCTTGTCCAGAGTGTCAAACACCAGTAATTATTGATAGAGCAATTGAAATTGGCCACATTTTCCAACTTGGTCGCAAGTATGCAAAAGCACTCAATCTCACTGTTTTAGATAAAGATGGAAAGTCACAAGTTGTCACCATGGGTTCTTATGGAATCGGTGTTTCTCGAGCAGTGGCTGCTATTGCTGAGCAGACACATGATGAAATTGGACTTTCTTGGCCAGTTGAAGTTGCCCCAGCGAAAGTTCATATCGTTGCAACAGGCAAAGAAGATCTTCCCTTCGATACTGCAGAAAAACTTGCACTCGATCTTGAGGCGAAATCAATATCTGTGATGCTAGATGATCGTCGCGATGCGAGCCCTGGAGTCAAATTCAAGGATGCCGAGCTGATCGGTAATCCAATCATTGTTGTCGTAGGTAAAGCACTCGCTGAAGGAAATGTTGAAATTCGAGTTCGTCGCAGTGGTGAGAAGAGTGAAGTAAAAGTCGAAGCAGCAGTTGCTGCGATCGTTGCACTTCTCTCCTAAATAATGCTCTTCGATATAACACTTACAACAATTCTCTTTCTCGTATTTGCTTCATTTTTTGCAGGATTTGTTGATTCAATAGCAGGCGGCGGGGGACTCATCCAACTTCCCGCACTTCTTATTGGGCTGCCAAAGAGTGAAACAGTTACCG
>CAIZPZ010000189.1:0-1982 GCA_903934975.1 uncultured Actinomycetes bacterium
GGTTTTACATGAAGCAAAATGAATAAATCACCAGGACCAGCTTCACCATATGCGCCTTTTCCTTTAACGCGAATCTTTGCTCCATCATTTACACCCGCTGGAACGCGCGCAGAAACATTTTGTGGCACTCCACGATCGGATGTAAGTTTTAGTTCAAGAGTTGTTCCAAATACTGATTCGCGAAAAGTAATTGTTGCCTCTGTTTGTAAATCTTGTCCCTTGCGCGGTCCACGTCGCCCACCACCGCCAAATAGATTCGCAAAAATATCTTGCGGATTTCCACCGCCGAATAAATCATTGAGATCGCCACCTTGAAAGTTTTGTCCGCCTTGGGGAGCTCTAAAACCACCGCGTTCAAAGAGAGAGCGAGCTTCATCGTATTCAGCGCGCTTTTTAGTATCAGAGAGAATTTCGTAGGCTTCCGATACTTCCTTGAACTTCTCTTCTCGCGCTGAATCACCCTTTGTTTTATCTGGGTGTAATTCACGCGCCAAAGTGCGATATTTCTTCTTTATTTCATCGGCTTGCGCTGTTTTTGGCAGGCCAAGGACCTTATAGAAATCTTTTTCATACAGGTCTTTGGCAGCCATAGTTATTCGCTTTCGGCGGGATCCGTTACTGCAACACGTGCAGGACGCAAAATCCGTTCCTTATATTTATAGCCTGGCTGCAAAATCTTTGTCGCAGTAGCAACTGCAACATCTGCAGATGTGTCGTGTAGAAGTGCTTCATGAATTTGTGGATCGAATGGATCCCCTGCTGTGCCATATTTCTCTAATCCAATACGTGAAGTAATGGCATTGAGTTGATCTGCCACTGCTTTGAATCCACCGGTGAGTTCGCCATGTTCTGATGCGCGATCAACATCGTCATGTAATGCAAGTAGCTCTGTTAGAACTGCACCAATTGCTAATTCATGTGCGAGGGCGCGGTCGCGCTCTACACGCTTTCTATAATTTGAATACTCAGCTTGTAGGCGTTGTAAGTCAGCAGTAAGTGCTGCAACCGGATCAATCTCTTGCTCCGGTGCAGCCTCCACTACAACTTCTGGTGTTACTTCGTCGGTAACAACTTCAGTTGAATCACTCATTACTTTTGTTCTTCAACGATCTCAGCATCTTCTACGCCATCATCGGCTGGTGCACCTTCTTCAGATGCTGCTCCAGCTGTTGCATATAGCGCTGCACCGAGTGCTTGACTAACAGTTGCAACTTTCTCTGTTGCAGACTTAATCATCTCGAAGTTAGCTCCACCGAGTGCGCTCTTGAGTTCGACAAGTGCTTCTTCAGTTTCTGCTTTCTTAGTTGCAGCTTCACCTTCGCTGAGTTTCTCTGCATTATCAGCAATGAACTTTTCAGTCTGATACACAAGTGAGTCCCCTGCGTTGCGAATCTCTGCCTCTTCTCTGCGTTGACGATCCTCCTCAGCATGTGCTTCGGCATCTTCCATCATGCGATTGATCTCGTCCTTTGAAAGCGCAGAGCCACCTGTAATTGTCATGCTCTGTTCTTTTCCAGTTCCAAGATCTTTTGCAGAAACGTGAACGATTCCGTTTGCATCAATATCGAATGTAACTTCGATTTGTGGAACTCCACGTGGTGCTGGTGGAAGTCCAGTAAGTTCGAACATTCCTAATTTCTTGTTATAGGTAGCCATTTCACGCTCGCCTTGGTAGGCCTGAATCTGTACAGCTGGCTGATTATCATCAGCAGTTGTAATGATTTCGCTGCGCTTTGTAGGAATAGTTGTGTTGCGCTCGATCAACTTTGTCATAACTCCACCCTTGGTTTCGATGCCAAGTGAAAGTGGTGTTACATCGAGTAGCAATACATCTTTTACTTCACCTTTGAGGACGCCTGCTTGAAGGGAAGCACCAACTGCAACAACTTCATCAGGGTTTACGCCCTTGTTTGGCTCTTTTCCTCCAGTGAGTTCGCGAACAAGGTCTACAACTGCAGGCATACGAGTTGATCCACCAACTA
>CAIZPZ010000190.1:0-1768 GCA_903934975.1 uncultured Actinomycetes bacterium
AAGTGGGCAGAGTAAGAGCGCTTCATCAAAGTGAACCACTGGATGGAATTTGCGAATCAACTGTGACAGTGCGATATGGGGGCAGACTTCGATCTCTTGTAATCAGATTTGAAGGAATTGATAAGCGCTGGCTATGTACTGCCCTACATCTCTTATAGAGAATTTATTGTGCGGCTCCGTGACAACGCTTGTATTTCTTTCCAGAGCCACAAGGACAAGGAGAGTTTCTACCAACATCACCAGTCTTGCGCACTCCATTTTCATCAGCAGCTGTGTACTGCAACGCATCGACAGAGGCTGGTTTATTCTCTAACCCTTTTGCATTTACTTTCTCATTGGATTCGACAGTAACTTCTACATTGAAAAGTAGTGAAGCAATCTCTTCCTTGATGCCATCCATCATGGCTGCAAATAGATCAAATCCTTCGCGCTGATATTCAACAAGTGGATCGCGTTGTGCCATAGCACGCAGACCGATTCCTTCTTGCAGATAATCCATTTCGTATAGATGTTCGCGCCATTTGCGATCAAGAACTGATAACAAGACTTTGCGCTCTAACTCTCGCATAACTTGAGCGCCCAGTGTGGCTTCGCGAGATGCATAAGCTCTTGCCACATCGTCAGTGATCTGTGCAATGAGGAAGTCTGCATCTAGTCCGGCTCGAGTCCCTGCTAGTTTCTCAACATCTTCAACTGTGAGCGAAATTGGATAGATTGAAGTAAGAGCAGTCCAGAGTTTTTCTAGATCCCAATCTTCTGCATAGCCTTCGGCTGTCTCTGCTTGAACGTATGCGATCAATGTTTCATCAACAAATTCAGCAATCTGATCCTTAATATCTTTTCCTTCAAGCACTAAACGGCGCTCTCCATAAATAACTTGGCGTTGACGATTCATAACATCGTCATATTTCAAAACATTTTTACGCATTTCAAAGTTCTGTGCTTCTACCTGTGTTTGCGCAGAGCGAATTGCATTACTGACCATCTTGGATTCAATTGGAGAATCCTCTGGAATTCCTGCGGCAGAGAGGAATCTTTCAACCATTCCTGAATTGAATCGACGCATTAATTCATCTTGAAGAGAAAGATAGAAACGAGATTCGCCAGGATCTCCTTGGCGACCAGAGCGACCACGCAACTGATTATCAATACGGCGTGATTCGTGACGCTCTGTTCCTAAAACATAGAGTCCACCAAGTGCGACAACTTCTTCATGACCCTTTTTTACTGCCTCTTTCTGGCGTGCAATTTCTGTTGGCCATGCAGCTTCGTATTCTTGAGCATTATCAACTGGAGATATTCCACGACGTTGCAATTCGTAATCAGCCATAAATTCTGGATTGCCACCGAGCATGATGTCGGTACCTCGACCAGCCATATTTGTCGCAACTGTTACAGCACCAGTAACACCCGCGTTAGCAATAATTGCAGCTTCTCGTTCATGGTGCTTTGCATTGAGAACTTCGTGTGGCACTCCCGCTTTGCGCAAATAGCCAGATAATTCCTCAGATTTTTCTACACTTACAGTTCCAACCAAAACAGGTTGTCCTTTACGGTGACGCTGCGCAATATCTGCAGTGAGTGCTGCAAACTTTCCTGCCTCGGTTTTATAGACAAGATCTGCTTGATCTAAGCGGACCATTTCACGGTTTGTAGGTATTGGAATTACGCCCAACTTATAAATCTGATGAAATTCTGATGCTTCCGTACTTGCGGTACCTGTCATGCCAGAGATTTTTTCATAGAGACGGAAGTAGTTCTGCAATGT
>CAIZPZ010000191.1:0-5848 GCA_903934975.1 uncultured Actinomycetes bacterium
AAATACATCGTGGGCTTTACTCTCCCCTAATTCTGCAAGCAAAGTACGTGGATGTATCTCGCCCCATTTCAAAGGAGCGCTCATCTTGCTTGTGCCATCGATTCCAGCCATATTTCGATCTTCATCATACGTATCGAGTGCTTGAGCTTGAAATTGCTTGAATCTTTTTAGTGCAGCTTTTTCTCCTGCTTGTGTTATCTCTGTGCCGGCAGGTAATTGCCAATCAGGAAATTCACGTGCAAAACCTTCTGGTTTTATTGCAGGAATTACTTTCGGTGTAACTGCCGGCTTTCGCCAGCCATGTGCACACCATGCTTTATAGAAAGGCGTGTAGACGCGATAAGGAGTTCCATCACTTGGTTTGCGAACTCGCCCGGGTGCAACTGCATATGGACTTCCTGTTCTCACAAGTGGAATTCCTGCATCTTCACATTTCTGATCGCGCGCTGCGCCGTATGGTTCATACTCTGCAGATACATGCACAGATGTGGCGTTGTATCGCTTCATAAGATCTTTGAGTACATCGATGTAATCACCACTAATCACATGAAGCGCACCACCGAGTGACTCATCGAGTGAGCGCAATGACTGACCTAAATAAGCAAGGCGCTTACTTCCCGCCGTTTTGATAAGAGATTTATCCAAGATAAAAACAGGAATGATTTCTTCCCCAGCATCAATTGCTGCAAGGAGAGCGGGATGATCAGAAATGCGCAGATCTCTGCGGTACCAGAGAATGCTGCGTGCCTCTTTTGCCATGGCTGATTCAATCATTTTGAAACAGATATAGCACTTTAGAAATTAGCGGTGTAGCTGCTCCACTGTTGCATCCCAGCCCAGTACTTCTTCAGGCTTGCGAGGTGCCTTGCCAACGTAGCGAGCAGATGGACGAATCAAGCGTCCTGTGCGCTTTTGCTCCAAGATATGTGCAGACCAACCAGCAGTGCGTGCAGCAGTAAACATTGAAGTAAAGAGATGTGAAGGCACTTCTGCAAAATCCAAAATAATCGCTGCCCAGAACTCAACGTTTGTTTCTAGAACACGATCTGGTTGGCGCTCGTGAAGTTCCTTCAGCGCTGCCTTTTCGAGTGCTTCTGCAACTGCATAACGAGGTGCATTCAATTCTTTTGCTGTACGGCGTAGTGTGCGAGCGCGTGGATCTTCAGCGCGATATACACGGTGACCAAATCCCATCAAACGCTCTTTGCGATCGAGCAAACCCTTAACGTATGCAGTTGCATCGCCAGACTTTTCTACTTCTTCAATCATGTGCAATACGCGCGATGGCGCACCACCATGAAGTGGGCCAGACATTGCACCAATTGCACCAGAGAGTGCAGCTGCAACGTCGGCACCTGTTGATGCAATTACGCGAGCAGTAAATGTTGAAGCATTCATTCCGTGTTCTGCAGCAGATACAAAGTAAGCATCAATTGCGCGCACGTGTGCTGGATCTGGTTCTCCGCGCCAGCGAATCATCATTCGCTCAACAACTGTATGTGCTTTATCAATTTCAGATTCTGGAACTGGTGGCGCATAAATTCCGCGAGCAGCTTGCGCTAAATAAGAAAGAACCATGACGGATGCGCGCGCTAAGTTGCTACGCGCTTCAGCATCATCAATATCGAGTAACGGTTTGAATCCCCATGCTGGTGCAAGCATTGATATCGCTGCCTGTACATCTACGCGAACATCACCTGAGTGCACTGGGAGTGGAAACTTTTCTGCATTTGGAAGACCTGGATTGAATTCATCATCGACAAGTAATCCCCATACGTTTCCAAATGAAACACGACCTACTAGGTCATCGATATCAACGCCGCGGTAGCGAAGCGCGCTACCTTCTTTATCCGGTTCAGCAATCTCTGATTCGAAAGCAATGACACCTTCGAGACCTGGCTTGAAATCATCAGACATGCTGTGCTCCTTTATGTGTAAGTACGAGCCTAATTCTGCACCTATTTGCGGTGTGCTCATAACCACTTGGAATTGAAGATGACGCCAAGGCCAAAGTGACGTTAGATACATCCATGGAAGAAAACCCTTTGGACCGAGACGCTATCCGCGCAATGCGCCGTTCCTATGGCGAGGCTGGCTTGGAGTCACTTCCCGAGGATCCATTTGTCGCATTCTCACAATGGCTAGCAGAGGCTGCCTCCATTCCTGCAATTGTCGAAGCAAATGCCATGGTGCTTTCCACCCTAGATGATGGGGATCAAATTAGTACTCGCACCGTTTTGCTCAAAGATATTTCAGAGGGTGGATTTACTTTCTTTACAAATTACTCTTCACGAAAAGCGCGCGCTATTGAACTCAACAAAAATGTTGCACTCCTATTTCCTTGGTTTGCGATGGAGCGACAAATAGCAATTAGCGGAGTTACTGAAAAAATAAGTGCGCAAGAATCTGCCGACTACTTTGCAACGCGTCCGTGGTCAAGCCAAATTGGTGCGTGGGCAAGTCATCAATCCTCACCGTTATCCTCGCGCGAAGAACTTGAACAAAGATTTGTTGGTGCATCACAAAAATGGCCTGAGGGAACAACCGTTCCAGTTCCACCGCATTGGGGTGGGTATCGCGTAACTCCGCTCTCCATTGAATTCTGGCAAGGTCGCTACTCAAGACTGCATGATCGATTGCGCTATGAGCGGGATAACAGTTCCGCTAATTGGGTAATCACTCGTTACTACCCTTAGGCTATGGGCGTGAGCAACGATATAAAGATCCCAGATAACATCAAACCAAAAGATGGTCGTTTTGGTTGTGGTCCCTCAAAAATTCGCCCTGAAGCACTCAGTGCACTAAGTCAAAGTGGCGCATCAATACTTGGAACATCACACAGACAAAAGCCTGTGAAAAATGTTGTTCATCGTGTTCGTGAAGGCCTCTCGTCACTTTTCGCATTGCCAGAAGGCTATGAAGTCATACTTGGTAATGGTGGATCAACAGCATTTTGGGATATTGCAACATTTGGTTTGATTGAAAAGCGTTCTCAACATTTAGTTTTTGGTGAATTTTCTTCCAAGTTTGCATCTGCTGCCGCAGAAGCTCCATTTCTTGGAGATCCAACAGTTATCAAATCTGAGCCAGGTACACATCCTGTTGCAGTTGCTGAAGCAGGAATTGATACATATGCGCTTACTCATAACGAAACAAGTACTGGTGTTTCAATGCCAATTATTCGCCCAGCTGGTACAGAAGGCGCACTTGTTCTAGTTGATGCAACAAGTGCTGCTGGCGGACTCAGCGTTGATATGAATCAATGCGATACCTATTACTTTGCACCACAGAAATCTTTCGCATCCGATGGTGGGCTCTGGATCGCCATCATGAGTCCTGCAGCTATCGCTCGCGCAGAAAAAATCAAGGCTGATAAGCGTTGGGTTCCAGCATTTTTTGATCTTGGAATCGCAATTGAGAATTCACGACTTGATCAGACATATAACACTCCAGCACTTGCCACAATTATTTTGCTTGCAGAACAGATTGAGTGGATGAATAGCAACGGCGGGCTTTCATTTGCTGCCGGACGAAGCGCTCAATCTGCATCAAAGCTCTACACATGGGCTGAAAAGACTTCATACACAACACCATTCGTAACTGATCCAGCTATGCGTTCCAATGTAGTTGGAACAATCAACTTTGACGACTCCATCGATGCAACAAAAGTTGCTGCTGCACTTCGTGCAAATGGAATTGTAGATACAGAGCCATACCGCAAACTAGGAAAAAATCAGCTTCGCATCGGTATGTTCCCTGCAGTTGAGCCAAGTGATATCGATGCACTTACGGCTTCAATTGACTTCGTTGTTGCAGCACTCTAAGTAGTTCATGCCACTTACCTTCAAGCGCGATAAAGTCTTTTGGGTCGTCGCTGCTCAATCCATTGTTATCAATTACTACTTGGGTGGATTTAGTCCTGCGCAGCCACTGCTTCGCGCAGATCAAGGAACTTCACTCACTGTTGCAGGTTTACACGGCACAGCAATGGGAATTGCTGCAATCTTTGCCGGATTTTCCGTACCCCATATGGTTCATAAGTATGGACGCATAAAAACATCCTGGATTGGTGTATTGATTTTCTCCGTGGGAGTACTGATGTTTGTGCTCGGTCCCGGAATTGGATTTACGCTATTTTCAACTTTCCTCACAGGGTTTGGTACATCAACAATTATTAGCAACATCGTGACAATTCTTGCTCAGCACTATAGGAGCGCAGCTGCTCTTGCGATTCCACAAACAAATGCAATCGGCTCAGCTGGTTATGTTGTGGGAACTCTCATCATCGGAATTCTTGCCGGCACAACAATTAGTTGGCGATGGGGACTATTACTTCCCTTACCAATTGCTCTCATCACTTATTTTGTATCACGAGATAAAAATGCAGAAATACATGTTCCACACGAAGATGGGCCACAGCGCGGCAAACTTCCACGACACTATTGGATTGCATTCATTGGCTTCTTCTGCAGTATTTCTAGTGAGTTCGCAATTACTTTCTGGTCTGCGGCGTTGCTTCGTGAGCGCGTAGGTTCAACTGCAGCTGTATCAACAATATGCATTGTTGCAGTTGGTTCTGGAATGGCAATTGGGCGCTGGTATGGAGGAATTGTTCTCAAGAAACTTACTGTTGATCATCAATTAGCTACTGCAATCACACTACAACTTGTTAGCTTTATGATTTTCTGGGTTTCTCATAACCTCGTTGGTTCTCTGATTGCACTCTTTGGTGTTGGGCTCGGAATTTCAACTCAATTCAGTCTCTCATCAGTTCGACTCATCACATTGAGTAACAACAAACCAGATTTAGCGATTGCACGAAGTTCTATTGCCGCTGGTCTTGCTATTGGTCTTGCCCCATTTATGTTAGGTGTTCTTGGTGATCACCTTGGAATATCTCGTGCTTACATGATGGTGCCCGTACTTATTCTTATCTCGCTCTTTATTACTTTATTGATCCCATCAAAGATTGATAGTCTGCGGGCATGAGTTACAAGACAAGGCGATTAGTTACTCTCACAATCCTGTTCGGACTAATCATTCTTACTGCTATTAGTGGTCTTTAGTACCGCGCTAATACTTATATCTTCAGGAAGACCAACGCGGTTCTTGTATTTTATATAAATAATTGTTGTCGCGGTCAGCGCGATTCCCCCACATGCAGCGATAGTTTGGCGTGTACCAATCAATTCAGACATGACACCGATTAGCGGTGAACCAAATGGTGTTCCTCCCATAAAAATAAGGAGATACAAGCCCATTACTCGCCCTCTAATTGCAGGATCCGTATTTACCTGCACAATTGAATTGGCGGTAATAAGTGTGGTTAGTGCTGCTAGTCCACATACAGGTAGCCACACTGCATAAGCAAGGTAAGTCGGCATGAGCGAGAGAATGATGACAACTATTGAGAAAACAATTCCTGCTCGCACAACAAAGAGTGTTTTTCTAAATCCTTCTAATCGCGCCGATATAAGTGCGCCACTAAGAGATCCGATTGCGATGAAGGTTCCAAGGAGCCCATATGAGGCAGGACCTTTACCAAAGACTTTCGTTGCCATTAGTGCATTGAATATCTGAAAATTCAAACCAAAAGTTGCAATAAAGAAAACCATTGCCATTACGACATATAGATCTGGGCGTGCACGAACGTAGGCAATACCCTCGCGCACATTAGTCATTGAGGTACTTTTCTCAGTTGTGAAGAATGCTTTTTCATTGAGTTGAGTGAGCGCGAGAATGACAAAAAGATAAGAAAAAGCATTGAAAAGAAAGGATGGTCCTGTGCCAAATGCGGCAATAAGAAAGCCTGAAACTGCAGGACCAATCAAGCGCCCTGCATTGAAAT
>CAIZPZ010000192.1:0-3352 GCA_903934975.1 uncultured Actinomycetes bacterium
AGATAGCACCATTTAGCGCAGCCCGTACAAAGTTGATGATTCGCTTGCAGGTCGCAGATAAACCAGGCGTACTAGCAACGATTGCACAAGCATTTGCAGCGCAGGGTGTTTCGATTCAAACAGTGCGCCAAGGTGGCGCTGGAAATGATGCAGAACTCGTTGTTGTTACACATGCTGCCTCCGAAAAAGCATTAGGAGAGCTTGTGAAAGATTTATCGGCTCTTGAAATTGTGCGCAAAGTTGAAAGTGTTATCCGAGTAGAAGGAGCACCTTCATAATGAAATCAATATTTAGTAAGAAAAAAGTCACTCATCAATGGCGCGGAGTTATTGAGGAATATCGCCATCGTTTGCCTGTCAGTGCTAAAACTCCAGTGATCACACTTCGTGAAGGCGGCACTCCTCTTATTCTTGCTCAGCACTTGTCTGAAATGCTCGGCAATGAAATCTGGTTGAAGTATGAAGGTACAAATCCAACTGGCTCATTCAAAGATCGCGGAATGACAATGGCAATTTCTAAGGCTGCAGAAGATGGAGCAAAGGCTGTCATCTGTGCCTCAACAGGAAACACATCAGCAAGTGCTGCGGCCTATGCAACAAAGGCCGGAATGGTTCCTGCTGTTCTTATTCCTGCTGGCAAAATTGCTATGGGGAAATTGGCTCAGGCTGTTATTCATGGCGCAACAATCTTGCAGGTCAACGGAAACTTTGATGATTGCCTAACTCTGGCAAAAGAACTTTCTGAAAATTATCCAGTTGCATTGGTGAACTCCCTCAATCCTTATCGAATTGATGGACAGAAGACTGGTGCATTTGAAGTTGTTGATTTCTTAGGTGATGCACCAGATATGCATGTATTGCCTGTTGGTAATGCTGGAAATATCACTGCGTACTGGCGCGGATATAAGGAATACCGCAAAGATGGTCTTGCTCGCCAACTTCCACAAATGTGGGGTTTTCAAGCTGCTGGTTCAGCGCCGATTGTAAAAGGAAAAATTGTAAAAAACCCCGACACAATTGCAACTGCAATTCGAATCGGTAATCCAGCATCGTGGGAACAAGCAATCGATGCACGCGATTCATCAGGTGGCCTTATTGATTCAGTAACAGATAAAGAAATCTTGAGCGCGTACCGCCTCGTTGCAGGAAAAGAAGGCGTATTTGTTGAGCCATCGAGTGCTGCTGGAATTGCGGGACTTATCAAATACAAGAAAGCTGGCAAGTTGCCACAAGGAAAGCGCATCGTTGTCACTGTCACAGGACATGGATTGAAAGATATTTCTTGGGCGCTTGAAAGTGCTGCAAAGCCAAAGATCATTCCAGTAAAAGCCTCAATTGCTGCGAAAGCATTGGGATTGGCATAACAATGGCAAAGCCAACATATAGAGCTCAACCTGTTCAGGTACAGGTGCCTGCAACAAGTGCGAACTTAGGTCCGGGATTTGATTGCTTTGGATTAGCACTAGGAATGCATGATCGTTATGTTGCACAAATTCTCGATGAAGTTGCAATCGATATTGATATTTCAGGTGAAGGCGCTGGCGAACTTCCACGTAGTGATAAAAATTTATTGGTCAAAGCAATGTATAAAGGTTTTGAATATCTTGGTGGCAAGCCTCGAGGAATTGCCGTGCGCGCACTCAATGTTATTCCTCATGGTCGCGGACTTGGATCTTCAGCCAGTGCCATAGTCGGTGGCCTCACTCTTGCTCGCTCACTTGTCTTGGGCGGCAACGAACAGATGAGTAATGATGCTTTGCTCAATCTTGCAACAGAGATGGAAGGCCATCCCGATAATGTTGCAGCCGCAATCTATGGTGGGGCAACAATTGCTTGGCAAGAGATGCAACACGGTAAGAAAGTTGCACTCTCAATAAACATGGAAGTTGATGCTCGCATAGGCGCAGTTGCATTTATCCCAACATCGGCAGTCTCGACTTCTAAGGCACGAAAGCACCTTCCTGAAGTAATTCCTCATAGCGATGCTGTTGCAAACTCTGCACATAGTGCGCTGATGGTTCACGCACTTACACAACGACCAGACCTACTATTTACAGCTACAGAAGATTTCTTACATCAGCAATATCGACAAGATCTCATGCCGGCCTCTTTTACTTTGATGAGCAAACTTCGTAGTGCAGGTGTGCCAGCATTTATCTCAGGTGCGGGTCCAACTGTGCTCGTTCTACATACTGGCGGAGCAAGTGATATCGCTGAAATGGAACGCGCTGCAGGAGAGAAGTTTGTCGTTACTCCTCTTTCTATATCCCGAGCTGGAGCGAGCGTGATTACCGCCTAACTTGCCCATGCGCATTTATGGGTGCTAACCTTTGCCTTATCTGATCGGCCTCTTCTTAGGGCTCAATAAAGATTTCAGATAAATACAGCAACACAATCCAATCACTTGAGTTTTCCTTTAGGAAACCAAGCCAATCATGAAATGAAACTAATGACCGAAACAGAAGCAGTACGTTCTAATAGTCCAGAGCTTTCCGCGATGACACTTCCTAAGTTGAAGGCAGTTGCTGCCCAACTTGGTATCGAAGGTGCCGCGAAGTTGAAAAAAGAGGGACTTGTAGAAGCAATTAGCGATCTTCAAGCGAAGAATCGCGAAGCAGCTAAAGCAGAACGCGAAGCTCGCCGCGAAGCGCGCAATAATCGCAAAAAAGAAACACCTGCAAAGAATTCAGCACCTGAAAGCGATGACGAGGATGGCGATAACGAGAGCGATTCAAGTTCTCGCCGTGACCGTGACCGTGGCAGAGATCGTGGACGCGACCGTAACCGTGATCGCAATCGCGACCGTGGGCCACGCGAAGAGCGCGAGCCAGTTATTTCAGAAGATGATGTCTTAGTACCAGTAGGCGGATTGCTCGACATTCTTGAGAGCTATGCATTTATTCGTACAGCTGGATATCTACCTGGTCCAAACGATGTTTATGTTTCATTGCAGCAAGTTCGCCGTAACGGGCTTCGCAAAGGCGATGTAGTGACAGGACAAGTTCGCCAACCACGTGAAGGTGAGCGCAAAGAGAAGTTCAATGCACTCATTACTTTAGAGACAGTCAATGGAGCAACTCCTGAAGAGTCACGCAATCGCGTTGAATTTTCGAAGCTAGTTCCTCTCTACCCACAAGAGCGTTTGCGTCTTGAGACAGAGCCAAATATTTTGACAACTCGTGTTATTGACCTTATTTCTCCAATCGGTAAGGGTCAGCGCGGACTTATTGTTTCACCACCTAAGGCAGGTAAGACAATGGTTCTGCAAGCAATTGCAAATGCGATTACAACAAATAATCCAGAGTGTCACTTGATGGTTGTTCTAGTTGATGAGCGACCAGAAGAAGTTACAG
>CAIZPZ010000193.1:0-2692 GCA_903934975.1 uncultured Actinomycetes bacterium
AGATCCCACAGCGCGTTGAGCACTGCGCCAATTCCCATATGGAAAACGCCAGTATCTGGACCGAGCCAACGGATCTGACTATCACTAGATAATTCGCGAGTTATTTTTCCTATGTTTTTGAAAGCCTCATCGATATCCATGCCAGCAAAGCGCTCAACGAGCATCTTGATTGCCGCAATCTGCACATCGTTGCCGCGGCCAATCGTGAAAACAAGGGAGTGGCCAGATAGGCCCGCCTTATCTGTATCGATTCGAAGATAGCCAGCTGAGTAATCGGGATCTGCATTCATGGCATCAGAGCCATCGAGCATGGTGGAGGTAGGGAAGCGAACATCAAAAACATTGAGCGATGTAATTTTCGCGCCCATGAGACCTCCTCGATAGGGTCGTCAAAATACTATACGAAATAGTATTTGGCTAGTAGCCTTCGGAGATATTTCCGCCAGTAAAAATAGCGTCTGGATAGAGGATTTTTCATGGCTCATAACACCAAAGTTGAAATTGCACCTGGCGTAGAAATTTCCACGATGGGAATTGGCGCTGCAACATTTGGCGGATTATTTACTTCAATGTCAGATAGTGATGCTGTTGATGTTGTAAGGAGCGCCTTTGCGCATGGAATAAATTATTTTGATACTGCCCCGCATTATGGAAAAGGAACATCGGAGCGCAGATTAGGCGCTCTACTCAATGCATACCCACGAAATTCATACATTCTTTCATCAAAGATTGGACGCTTACTTGTTCCAACTACACAGGGGGCCGATCCTGATTTTCTAGATGCTGACCCTAGTGTTGAACGGAAATTTGATTTTTCTGCTCAAGGTGTTGAGCGCTCGCTCAAAGATAGTTTGGAGCGCTTAGGCCTCGATAGCATCGATATTGTTTTTGTACATGATCCAGATAGCCACGCCGATGTCGCAATCAAAGAGGCATATCCAGCGCTAGCGAAAATGCGCGACCAAGGAATTGTGAAGGCAATTGGTATTGGAATGAACCAGAGTGCAATTCCAGCTCGATTTGTGAAAGAGACCGATATTGACATTGTCTTACTTGCTGGGCGTTACACACTTTTGGATCAAAGTGGCGCACAAGATTTATTGCCAGCTGCCCTCGCTAAAGGTGTGTCGGTATTGGCAGCAGGGGTATACAACTCAGGAATCCTTGCAAACCCAGTAAAGGGTGCAACGTATGACTACGCCCCAGCAAGTGATGAGATTATTGCAAGAGCAAAGATGATCTCTGATTTCTTGAAAGAGCAAGGTGTCTCACTATCGCGCGCAGCGCTTCAATATCCACTTCGCCATCCAGCAATCAAAGCGCTACTCGTTGGAAGCAGAAGTAGCGCCGAAGTCGATGCCAATGTCGCCGCATTCAACGATGTCGTTCCAGATTCTGTGTGGGATGCACTAGATGAATTACTCGCTCGAAAGTAAGGTGTATCCATGACACTGAATCCTCAAGCTAAAGCATTGTTAGATCGCATGAAAGCGCTCAATCTTCCAGAGGCTTGGGACCTTGGTGCAAAAGCTCGATATGGCGGCCACGAAGAAGTAGATATGGCGGGGCCAATTGAGGGTGGTGTGCGCATCGATCATCGCTTCATTTCATCGGCTACAGCAGATCTTCCGATTCGTATTTACACACCGGAGGGCCCAGGTCCTTTCAACGCATTTATTTATTACCACGGTGGCGGTTGGGTATTTGGTCATATTGATCGATATGACTCACAACTTGTCTCACTCGCTAAGAAGACAAATTCAGTCGTTATCTCCGTCAACTATCAAAAGTCGCCTGAACATAAATTTCCAATTCCGCACGATGATTGTTATGAAACTCTCGAATGGGTTGCAGCAAATGGGGCGTACCTCAATATCAATGTAAAGAAGATTGGTGTTGGCGGGGATAGTGCTGGGGGTAACTTGGCATCAGGTGTGGCACTTCGCGCGCGCGATGAAGGAAAAATCAAACTTGCTTATCAACTACTTATCTATCCAGCCAATGGATTAGATTTTGAAGCACCCTCATATAAAAACAATGCAGAAGGATATGGCCTTTCAAGCCGCGGAATGATCTGGTTCTGGGAACAATATTTGAATGAAAAAGATAAGAACAATCCTTATGCAGTGCCACATACTGCCAAGTCTTTAGCAGGTCTTGCACCAGTTGTAATCATCACGGCCGAATATGACGTGCTTCGCGATGATGGATTGCTCTATGCCAAGAAACTTAAAGAGGCTGGTAATTATGTTGTTCATAAAGATTACGAAGGACATATTCATGGCTTCTTTAGCCACGGAAAGTATGTAGATGAAGGTATTGCCGTTCGCGATTTCTTTGCTGCCGAGATCAATAAAATTCTTGCGAGCTAAGTGATGTCAGGTAAACCATTTGTATTGCGAAGCGGATTAGAAGTAGATGCTCGAGTTCGAAGCGCATTAGTCTCTGATTCACTCGACCTCATCGGTATTCGCACCAACGTTATGTCGCGTTCAGTGACCCCACTAGTTTCATCTATGAAAATAATGGGTTATGCCTCCACTATTGAATTTGTAGAAGGTAAAGATTTTGATACTCACGATCCATATGGTCCTGCCATTGACTTCCTTGACTCCTTACAACCTGGCGATGTTGCAATCGTTGCAACGGGACATTCCACACAGTCAGCTTTTTGGGGAGAACTATTTTCAAC
>CAIZPZ010000194.1:0-2146 GCA_903934975.1 uncultured Actinomycetes bacterium
CCAATCAAAGAGTGCGGTGCGAATATTTCCAACGTGGAGGTCACCTGTTGGCGATGGCGCGAAACGAACTTTTACTTTCTTGCTCATCGCTTACTCACCTTATTTGTTAGTTCGCCAAGTCCCTCAATTGCCATTGTTGCATGACCCCCGGCCACCATTGGGCCAATTCCAGATGGCGTTCCTGTCAAAATCACATCACCAGGTAGCAGAGTCATTACTTGGCTTATGAAAGCGATTATCTCTGGAACTTTAAAGAACATTTCATCTAGCGTTGAAGATTGCTTTATTTCTCCATTGACGGATGCAGTAATTTTCTGTGTACCAGGAACAAAGTCAGTATCTATCCAAGGACCAATAGGGCAAAAAGTGTCGAAGCCTTTGGCGCGAGTCCATTGGCCATCTACTTTTTGTAAATCACGAGCAGTAACATCGTTTGCAATTGTGTAACCAAAGATCACATCATTGACTCGCTCTTGTGGAACATCTTTACAAATACGGCCAATAACGATTGCTAATTCTGCTTCGTGATCTACGCGCTCAGACATCTCTGGCCAAACGATTGTGTCATTAGGGCCAATCACTGAAGTATTTGGCTTGAGGAAAATAACTGGTTGATCGGGGACAACTCCCCCCATTTCAGCTGCATGGTCTGCATAATTCTTTCCAACGCAAATGACCTTGCTACGAGGAATAACCGGTGCAAGTAGGCGAACTGTGGAGAGCGCAACAGTTGCTGCAGTCTTTTGAATTCCTTGATAGATCGGATCACCAGTAATGACGGTGATTGTCTCTTCATCGAGCACGCCAAAGAGTGGATCAGTACCTAAGCCAGTATCTGGACCCGGAGTAAATCGGACGATGCGCATTAGGCAATTCTATCTGCCTCAGAGTTGTAAGTGAAATACAGGCTATAAAGTGACGATATCTCCGTTAGCCGATAGATAAAAAATTGAAGCACGCGGTGCATATTCTCTAATCAACTGAGTTGGCGCAGTGATTTCACCTGTATATACAACGCTTTCAATATCAGTGATTTGTGAGGCAAGTGCAACGGTAAATACTGCTTCTAATGCGTTGAGTTGTAATGATTTAGTTTCAATATTTATCGCAACATATGTACGACCTGTAGTGTCGCGAAGTGCTGCGGCTTGCTGGGCTCCACTTCTTTTTAGAGTTGCACTTGCTAGCGTTGCGAGCTTTGTATCTTCAGGATTTTCAAAATTATTCATGATCTTCAACCTCAGTTTCGAGTCGTTCAATGAGTACGCTACTAATCCTTCGGCGACGTCCCAGTGGGCGCTCTGAAGTAATTGACCAACCATGCATAGAAATCGTGCTGCCAGCAATAGGCACGCGGCCTAACTTCTGAGCCATGAGGCCACCGATAGTGTCTACATCCTCAAAATCTTCTTCAGAAATTTCAATTTTGAGTTCATCGGCTAAATCTTCAATATGAAGAGTCGCCTTAGCTCTAGCTTTATCTTCAGTGAGCCAAGTAAATGCTTCTTCTCCATCATCGAATTCATCGGCAATTTCACCAACAATTTCTTCCAAGATATCTTCAATTGTGATGATGCCTGCTGTGCCACCATATTCATCAACAACAATG
Source organism: uncultured Actinomycetes bacterium (assembly GCA_903934975.1). GTDB lineage: Bacteria > Actinomycetota > Actinomycetes > Nanopelagicales > Nanopelagicaceae > Planktophila. Next base: position 1,610 of record CAIZPZ010000194.1, read on the forward strand.
GCAAGGTGGATTTGATCGCGCTGCATTTCGCGCAATAAATCATCTGCCATCTTATTTTCAGGAACAAAAGTCGCAGGGCGCATATGCTGTTCAATCTTCTCGCTCTGTTCTGCCTCATGATGATCTAGGGCGCGACGAGCTAAATCTTTTACATATGCAATGCCGATAATCTTGTCGATGTTTTCACCAACTACCGGAATTCGTGAATATCCAGAACGAAGGGCAAGGGATAGACCTTGACGCAGGGACTTATCCTTTTCAATCCAGACCATATCTGTACGTGGCACCATCAGTTCGCGCACTAACGTGTCACCTAATTCAAATACTGAGTGAATCATTTCGTGTTCATCAGATTCAACGAGGCCACGTTCGTGTGCTTGATCTACTAAATCTCGAAGTTCAGCCTCCGATGTAAATGGCCCAGATCTAAAGCCTTTACCTGGCGTGATTGCATTTCCTATCGCAATGAGCAATTGAGTGACAGGTCCAAGTATCACCGCAAGAAATGATGCGACGATAATTCCACTTCGTGCCCAC
>CAIZPZ010000195.1:0-10597 GCA_903934975.1 uncultured Actinomycetes bacterium
CGAGCAATCAATTTCTTTTCATCAGGGTATGCCAATTTTTCTACAATCTCTGCAAGTGGAAACCAACCAACTTCATCAACTTCGGAAATCTGTGCTTGCAGAGTGCCACCTACTTCTCGAAAAAGAAAATGATGCACGGTTTTGTGAATTCTTTTTCCACCAGCCATAAACCAGAAATCGATAACACCTAATGATTTTGCAATTTCAGATGTAATCCCAGTCTCCTCAGCCACTTCACGAATTGCAGCATCTTCAGGAGTTTCACCATCTTCTATGTGTCCCTTAGGCAGCGACCAGAGCAATCGAGTTCCCGTGGGATCTTTATGATCAAAGCGACCAATGAGCAATCCCAGATCACCAGTTGTATTTATAACTAATCCGCCAGCACTCACTTCATCTACGCGCTTGGCATAAGGTTTTGGAGCACCCTTCTTACTTCGAGGCGCGTTTGAACTTTCTACGGGTGTTGAACTTTCATTACTTTGGGGGCTGCGATGTGCGGGCTTTCGTCGCCTGCGCTTTTTCTTCGTGCCTTCGCTGCCCGCACCAGGTGCCGGGATCATGAAGCAAGGGTACTGCTCTAGCCTTATCTATTGTGAAGAGTGCATTAGGAGCCGCGGGCGAGTTAGCCATCCGCTCCCTCATCGAGAAAGCGCCATTGGCGAGCTCCCTTGCACAAGCATTTTCCGCAAAGGGTTACACATTGGCATTGGTTGGCGGTCCAGTTCGCGACGCAATATTAGGGCGCCTCGGAAATGATTTGGATTTCACAACGAATGCGAAACCTGAAGAGAGCAAAAAAATATTGCATGGCTGGGCAGAACACGTTTGGGATACAGGAATTGCATTCGGAACTGTTGCAGGAAAACTGGGTGATACAACAGTTGAAGTAACAACATATCGAAGCGATGTATATGAGAAAGATTCTCGTAAACCAGATGTTTCTTATGGCGAGAATATTGAAGGAGATTTATCACGAAGAGATTTTCGTGTTAACTCAATGGCACTCGAATTAACAGGAAGCGCTCCAGTATTTATAGACCCCTTTGATGGATTGAGCGACCTCACAAAAAGAATTTTACAAACTCCTGGAAGCCCAGAAGATTCTTTCTCTGATGATCCACTACGCATGTTGCGTGCTGCGCGATTTGCTAGTCAACTCAATTTTGAAATAGCACCTAATGTTTTAGTGGCAATGAAAGAGATGGCTCCTCGCCTAAGCATTATCTCAGCCGAAAGAATTAGAGATGAGTTATCTAAAATTCTCATGTCACAAAATCCAAGACTTGGTATAACAATTCTTGTTGATACTGGACTTGCAGATATTGTGCTTCCAGAGATTCCAAAACTGCGTTTGGAAGTTGATGAACACCACCACCATAAAGATGTATACGAACATTCCATTACTGTTTTAGAACAAGCAATTGAACACGAAGATCGCTTAGGTGGTCCCAACCTTGTTATTCGACTTGCTGCTTTGTTACACGATATTGGAAAACCAAAAACTCGAAACCTCATTGAGGGCGGCGGGGTCTCCTTTCACCATCACGAAGTTGTAGGTGCGCGACTGGCAAAAAAACGCTTACAGGAGCTTCGTTTTGATGGGCACACAGTTGAATCAGTTGAAACCCTTATTGCTTTACATCTGCGTTTTCACGGTTATGGCGATGGCGAATGGAGTGATTCAGCGGTACGTCGCTACGTTCGCGATGCCGGTGAATTATTAATGCATCTACATGTGCTTACTCGCGCAGATTGCACCACTCGCAACAAAGCGAAGGCTGCTCGCTTAGCTGCAACATATGAGAGCCTAGAAGCCCGAATCGCAGTATTGATGGAGCAAGAAGAACTATCGAAAATTCGCCCAGATTTAGATGGTGCTCAAGTTATGGAAATTCTCGATCTCAAGCCATCACGAGCGGTCGGCCAAGCGATGGATTTCCTTATGGAATTACGTCTTGAACGAGGACAGCTGGGAGTCGAAGCTGCAACGCAAGAATTATTGAAGTGGTGGAAGTCTAAGTAATTTGTAAAAATTTTGATGGGCGCAACAAACGCACTGCTCCAAGATAATAAGCAAGAGATACAAGAAGCGGTACCACCGCGGAAACTCCTGATGCGGGAAGTAACAAGGCGGCAATGATTGCCCCAGAAACAATTGCACCATTGACGATGACATCGTAGAGCGCAAAAACACGACCTCGGTAGTAGTCGTCAATCTTTGATTGTACGAGTGCATCATTTGTAACCTTTAGATTCTGTCCGCAAAATGCGGTAAAGAAAGCGGTAACAATTAGAGTGACTTGACTTTGATGCACGGCCAAAATAATTGGAAAGAGAGCACTTGTAAATAACGAGAGTCGAATCCACCTGTGTCGCCCGAATCGAGCGACACCGTATGGAGCGAGAAAAGCACCTAATGTAAGCCCGATTCCAGCAAAACTGAGTGCGAATCCAAAACCAGCAAGACCTTCTTCAGGTTTATTTGGATCATTAAAAGTATTTCTTTCAAGTAAAAGCGCCGTCAATGTAAGTGCTGTAAGTCCACCTCTGTGTATGGCTGTTGCAGCAATTCCTCGTGCTGCATCGATATGTTCTTGTAGAAAACCAACTCCTTCGCGCATATCGCGGATACCACTCATAAAGCTTGCAGCTGCTCGCTCGTGCGAGAGTGGGCCAATCTCACCTTTATTCAAACGTGTGGTTAGCAAAGCAGCGGTCAAATAACCCAATGCTGCAATAAGAATGAGTAAAGAATCTGCATGATCTGCAACGGTAAAGGAATCAACGAGTGCGCGAATTCCGACACCAATACCTCCACCAATAACTACTAATACAGAACCACCTGTAACAGCGAGTGCATTTGCTGAAATGAGAGATTTTGATTCTATAAGTAGTGGTAATCCAGCAGAGAGCCCAGCGAGAATGAGACGATTGATACCAAATGCAATAAGTACAAAGATTGTTAACTCAAGTCCAGTTTTTCCGCTGAATATAAGAAGTGCAACAATAGATAAATTAATTGCGCGAGCAGTATTAGAATAAAAAAGTGCGCGCTGTCGAGAAACACGATCTAAAATGGTTCCAACAAATGGCCCAACAATTGAGTACGGCAATAGAACCACGGCGAAACCAAGTGCAGCGCTAAGAGCATTCGCTTGACGTTCGGGTGAGAAAAGCACAAAAGATGCCAATGCGCTTTGAAAAAGCCCATCAGTTATCTGTCCACTCCAACGAACTGAGAGCAAGCGTGAGAGCCGTGGGTGGCGCAAAAGTGCCCAAAGACTCATAGGAGAAGCGTAGTAAGAAAGATGCGATTATTCTTTACTCCTCATGAAATCTCTTCGCTCTTATGTCGACTACTCACTCGATAAGCGCGCGACTTTGCTAGCGCTCTTTCGTGGTGCGCTCGATGCGTGCGATGCAGATCCGTATCTGATGCGCGCTGCTAAATTTCATGGCGAGAAAGTAAATAGAAACTGTCCAGTGTGTAAAAAATTATCTTTAGTTGAACTTAGATACACATTCGGTGATCAATTAGGACAATATTCAGGTCGAATCAAAAGTCCAGAAGAATTAGCTGTGATGGAGAGTGAGTTTGGAGAGTTTCGCGTCTACATCGTTGAAGTCTGCCGAGAATGTTCTTGGAATCACCTGTGCGCATCCTTTCTTCTAGGCGATGGAATCGAGCGCAAGGCACCCCGTCGAGTACGCACCTTGGAAGATGAAGATTGGGTGAAGGGGTAACCTTTACAAATGCTGCGGAAATTTCTCATTAGATCAACCATCTTCATTGGTGGATTTGGATTTATCGCAGGCGCAACCCTTTTTGCTCTTGCCTACTTCACTGTCTCGATCCCAGATCCAAATGCATATGTAAATAGCCAAGCCACAATTATTCAATATTCCAATGGTTCAGAGATAGGACGAGTAGGAACACAGAACCGACAGATAGTTCCACTTGCAAAAATTCCTCTCAATGTCCGTTATGCAGTCTTAGCAGCCGAAGATCGAAATTTTTATTCCAATCGCGCATTTAGTGTTACAGGTATAGCGCGAGCGGTATTCAATAATTTGCGCGGTGGTTCACTGCAAGGCGGATCAACTATTACTCAACAATATGCAAAAACTGCATTTTTGTCCCCAAGTCGAACAATTCAAAGAAAAATAAAAGAATTAGTAATTGCCATAAAGTTAGAAAACTCTCTGAGCAAAGATCAGATTTTTGAAAATTACTTGAACACCATTTATTTTGGACGAGGCTCATACGGAGTTATGACTGCGTCGCAGCAATATTTTAATCGTAACGTTGAACAGCTCACCAATTCTCAAGCAGCTATCATCGCAAGCATTCTGAGATCACCTGGACTCTATGATCCAGCCTTTAAAAAGGGTAATGAAGAGCGCCTCAAAGCACGCTTTGATTATGTAATAAATGGAATGATCGATGCAAAGTGGCTAAGCAAAGAAGATGCAGCAAAGATGAAGTATCCAACAATTGCACCACGTGCAACCTCGGGTTCATTGAGCGGACCCAAGGGCCATGTTATTGAAGCGGTTCAGAAAGAGTTAGCAAAATTAGGATTCTCTCAAGATCAACTATTAGTTGGTGGGTTGGTTATCCGAACAACGCTTGATCAACGAGCACAACAATCGGCAATTGATGCAGTAAACAAATTAACACCAAAGGGTGCACCAGAGAATTTACATATTGGATTAGTGGCGATTAGACCTGGAACTGGTGAAATCATTGCACTCTATGGAGGTGCTGATTATCTAAAGCGACAACTCAGTGATGCAACGCAAGCAATTGCATTAGCTGGTTCAACATTTAAACCTTTTGCAGTAATTGCAGGCCTTGAGGCGGGTATTCCACTTACATCTATGTGGAATGGTGATAGCCCACAAACATTTGATGATGCTGGAAAACCATATGAAGTATCCAATTATGGAGATGAAGGCTGGGGACAAATCTCGCTCTTAGAGGCAACAAAACACTCAGTCAATACGGTCTATGTTCCGCTTGGAATCAAAGCTGGTCCTGAAAATGTTGTCGATGTTGCACGCAGAGCAGGAATTCCGGAGAGCGTTGCGATGATGCCAACGCCATCAGTTGTATTAGGTGTTGCTAGTCCTCACGTCATTGATGTTGCAAATGCATATGCAACATTTGCAGCGCAAGGTATCTATTCAAAACCGTATTTAGTTGCCCAAGTAATGGGTTCAAATAAAGGTATTTTATATGAAGGCAAAACACAGACCCAAGAAGTATTTAGCAAAGAAGTTATTGCCGATCTAACATATTCACTCAAAAGCGTGGTAAATGGTGGAACAGGATCAGCAGCCCTTGCACTTGGTCGACCAGCTGCAGGCAAGACAGGAACAAGCCAACAAAATGCATCAGCATGGTTTAGTGGATACGTTCCACAACTTGCAGCATCCGTTGCTTTTTTTAGAGATAGCGCAAGTGAATCACTCAACGGTATTGGTGGACTTACATCAGTAACAGGTGGAACTTTCCCTGCGCGAATCTGGACGGCATTTATGAAAGGCGCTCTCAAGGGCGAACCAGTGATGGATTTCCCGGCGCCTTCAAATATCGGAGGATTAGATCCAATTGAGATGACTACCGGCGGCGTTCAAAGTATCAAGAAGAAAAGGTGACGCTTGCGCCCAACGGCTCGAGTTCTAATCGCGTTTGCGATTCTCGCTTCACTTTTTTCATTTATAAAATTTAGTCACTGCGAAGGTAAAAACTGGGCTACACCAGATCAATATGTACACGCTTGTTATTCAGATTTGCCATCACTTTTTGGTGATCGAGAGCTCGATAAACAAAAATGGGCATATACAGGCAAAGAAAAAGCTGTTGAATACCCTGTAATTACGGGCGTAGTTATGTATGCAACATCATTGATAACACCATCAAATTCTAATCGTGCAACAAACTATTTCCTTATCAATGCATTTCTCCTTGCTCTACTTTTTATATTTCTCGTTCTCCTTGTTGCGCACATGAAACCCGAATATTGGTACTTACTCCCCGTTGCCCCAGCAATGATCGCATCTCTTTATATCAATTGGGATCTGTGGGCGATTGCATCAATGTTAGTGGCGATCTATTGCTTCGATAAAGAAAAATACAAGTGGAGTGCACTTGCACTTGGTATTTCAATATCTACAAAATTTATGCCCATATTTTTATTACTACCAATTTTTCTTATCCTTTGGCGAAGAAATAGAATTCGAGAGATCGCCCGGTATTCAGGAATTGTTATCGCATCGTGGTTAGCAATAAATCTTCCAGTTGCGCTAACAACCCCACAGGGATGGTGGCGATTTTACGAATTGAATCTATCGCGAGGTGCTGATTGGGGTTCTCCGTGGTTAGCCTTCTCAATACTTGGCCTCAAACTTGCTAATTTGAATTATCTTACGATTTTGGCACTACTCGCCGGCCTAACATTAATCTCACTAATCTTTTTTGAATTCTCCATTACCCCAACACTTGCACAAATGAGTTTTATTCTTCTTGCGATAGTCATGATTGTAAGTAAGGTGTATTCACCACAATATGTTCTTTGGTTGACTCCGCTTGCAATTCTTGCAATCAATAAAAAGAGCATCCATGCCTTTTGGATATGGCAAGGTGGCGAAATTATTTATCACATTGCAATATGGCAACACCTTGCAACAGTGACCGGTGCCTCCTTCGGGCTTCCGGCCAAGGGGTACGCCCTTCTCACCCTGGTGCGCATAGCCACAACCATCTACCTCATCACCGTAATTGCCCGCAGCGCTATCAAGAATTCACGCACAGATGAGCGCCGTCCACATACCCGCCTCTTCGATTTTCTCTTTGCGACCTCTTCAAGTTACCCTTAGCCCTCCTCGAAGAACCCATCTGGGTCCTTCAGGGAAGCACTAACCCTCCTGTCACGGAAATACCGTGGCCGTCTTAGTCCAGAGGAGGTCGGGTTACGCATGCGTCACTATGAATTAATGGTCATTCTCGATCCAGAACTTGAAGAACGTACAGTCACACCAAGCCTTGAGACATATCTCAAAATCATTAAAGACAGCGGAGGCCGCGTCGACAAGCTCGATGTATGGGGCCGTCGTCGTATGTCATTTGAGATTCTTAAAAAAGGTGAAGGTATTTACGCAGTTGTCGATATGCACTGCGAGCCAGCTGCCATCAAAGAGTTGGATCGTCAACTCAATTTGAATGAGTCAGTTCTGCGCACCAAAGTTATTCGTCCAGAATAATTCAAGAATTTCTAGCACGGACCTAAAAGAGATTAGAGGATAAAAAAATGGCAGCAGGCGATACAAACATCACTCTCATCGGTAATTTAACTGATGATCCAGAGCTACGTTTCACCCCTTCTGGTTACGCGGTTGCAAACTTTACGGTTGCATCTACTCCTCGAAATTACGATCGCACAACAAATACTTGGAAAGATGGAGACACTCTTTATCTCAGATGTTCTATTTGGCGCGAAGCGGCAGAGAGCGTTGCAGAGTCACTTACAAAAGGAACTCGTGTAATGGTTACTGGTCGTTTGAAGCAGCGTTCATATGAAACAAAAGAGGGCGAAAAGCGAACTGTCTTTGAGGTAGAAGTTGATGAAGTCGGTCCATCACTTCGCTACGCAACAGCAAAGGTCACACGTACCCAACGCCAAGGCGGAGCACCAGCAGGTGGAGGATTTTCTGCGCCAGCAGGAGATTCAATCAACGATGATCCTTGGGCTGCAGCATCTTCAACGCCAACTGGCGGAGGATGGGCAACCACAACTAACGACGAACCACCATTCTAAAAAACTAACCTATCCATCCATTCCTAGTTATAACCGTAAGGTAAAAAATTAGGGCACCCGATAAGGAGCACCACAATGGGAGCAAGAAATAATAAGGCTCTACGCGAGCCAAAGAATAAGGGCGCAAAAGCCGCGGCCCTCAATAAGAAGTTCAAGAAGAAGCCTTGCAGCTTCTGCCAGAACAAGGTGAGCTATATCGATTACAAAGATATTGCAACACTTCGTAAGTACATCTCTGATCGCGGAAAGATTCGCGCTCGCCGAGTAACAGGTGCTTGCACACAACATCAACGCTCCATTGCAACTGCTGTAAAGAACAGCCGTGAAGTTGCATTGTTGCCTTACACATCAACAGCTAGATAAGGAGCGAATCAATTATGAAACTCATCCTTACTCGTGAAGTTGCAGGACTTGGTTCTGCCGGAGATGTTGTAACTGTAAAAGATGGCTTTGCTCGCAATTTCTTGCTGCCACGTGGCAATGCAATTGCTTGGTCACTCGGTGGCGAAAAGCAGATTCAGAGCATCCGTCGTGCTCGCTCTGCTCGCGAAATTCGCGATATCGATCACGCAAAAGAGATCAAGGCAAAGCTTGAGTCAACGACTATTACTACAAAGGTAAAAGTTGGCGCAAAGGGCGTTCTCTTCGGTTCTGTAACAGATAAAGATGTAGCAGCTGCAATCAAGAGCGCAGTAGCAATCGATATCGATCGTCACAGCATCAAGACAAAGGGCCACATCAAGAAGATCGGAAACCACGAAGTAAAGGTTTCACTCGGTCACAATGTTGTTGCAACAGTAAACGTAAGCGTTGTTGCTCAATAATTGCCAGTAAAATAGTTAGTAATAAAGAGCCCGTCGCAACTGCGGCGGGTTTTTTACTTTAAATCTCAACTAATGAGAAGTGGAAAAATACTTTCCTCCACAGGTATCAATAGAGTTGAAAGGCGTATGACCTGCACTTTTAGTGAGTGATAGCCCTTGAGCGCAAAGTTACCCACAATGCATCCACCGCTATTTACACAGGAAAAGGGCTTTATCCACCTAGTTACCCACAACCTTATGCACACTCACTCGGGGTGATATTCGCTATCGATTGAGCGTGCACCTACGGTTACGCCATCGGAAAGTACGCGGGATTACGCGTAAATGTCAGTGCGTAATGAGAGGGTGGTCGATGTGAGCATCGCAGAATTCCCCTCCCAAAGTAGCAACCGCAATCAAAATATAAGCGCAGTTGGCGCCGAATTTGAGCGCACTCCCCCACAAGATTTATTGGCAGAGCAGAGCGTTCTCGGCGGAATGTTATTGAGTAAAGATGCAATCGCTGATGTCATCGAAATTCTCAAAGAGCGTGACTTCTATCGACCAGCACACGAACTTATTTACGATGCAATTCTTGATCTCTACGGTCGTGGCGAACCAGCAGATGCGGTAACTGTCTCAGCTGAACTTACAAAGCGTGGAGATATTGCGCGCGCAGGTGGCGCACCATATTTACATACACTTATTTCATCTGTTCCAACAGCTGCAAATGCTGGCTACTACGCAAAGATTGTTCGCGAACATGCAATCATGCGCCGCCTTGTTGAAGCAGGTACAAAGATTGTGCAACTCGGTTACACAACCGAAGGTGAAGTAGATGATGCAGTAGATCAAGCACAAGCCGAGGTCTATGCAGTAACAGAGCGTCGTGCATCAGAAGATTACGTGCAACTCTCAACACTTATTCCTGCAGCCCTTGATGAGATTGAAAATATTTCTAAGGGCTTAGGCGTTGAAGGCGTCATGACAGGCTTCAAAGATTTAGATGCACTTACTCACGGTCTACATCCAGGAAATATGATTATTTTGGCTGCACGTCCTGCAATGGGTAAATCAACACTAGGTCTCGATATTGCGCGCCATGCATCAATTCACAATGGACAAACTTCTGTGATCTTCTCACTTGAAATGTCCAAGTCCGAAATCACAATGCGTATGCTCTCTGCAGAGGCACGTGTTGGCCTCAATAATATTCGTGCAGGCACATTGAGTGATGATGAATGGGCACGTCTTGCTCGACGCATGGGTGAAATCAATGAAGCACCTTTATTTATTGATGATTCACCTAACTTATCCATGATGGAAATTCGTGCAAAAGCACGCCGCCTTAAGCAGCGCCATAACCTCAAACTTATTGTTATTGACTACTTACAGTTGATGAGCAGCGGAAAGAAAGTTGAAAACCGCCAGCAGGAAGTCTCCGAATTCTCTCGTCACTTGAAGTTGATGGCTAAAGAACTAGATATTCCTGTTATTGCAATCTCACAGCTCAATCGTTCGCCAGAGCAGCGCTCTGATAAGAAGCCGATGCTCTCTGACCTTCGTGAATCAGGCTCTATCGAACAAGATGCTGACGTTGTCATCATGCTCCACCGCGATGATATGTATGATCGCGAAAACCGCACAGGTGAAGCAGATCTCATTGTTGCTAAGCACCGTAATGGACAGACAAAGACAATTACCGTTTCAGCACAACTTCACTATGCGCGCTTTTTTGATATGCCACAAAATTCAGGAAGCGGTACAGATTTCACTCAAGGTCGCGCGCAAGAAGAATAAAAATTACTGCGCTCGAAGACGTGCACGATCTCCAATATAGATTCCTACCATCACAAGAACTCCACCAAAAATTTGAAGTGGAAGCCATGCTTCACGTAACCACCACCATGCAAGTATTCCAACGAGAACTGGTTCAACCATTCCAATCACACTACTCGTTGAAGCGGATAG
>CAIZPZ010000196.1:0-1875 GCA_903934975.1 uncultured Actinomycetes bacterium
AGGTGTGCTCATCATTAGCGAAGCAACTTATTGCAGATGCAGAAGGTTCTACCAAGACTGTGGCTATTAACGTGGTTGGTGCTCAAACCGAAGACGATGCAGTTGAAATTGCCCGTGCTTGTGCTCGAAACAATCTTCTCAAATGCGCAATCTTTGGAAATGATCCTAATTGGGGCAGAGTATTGGCAGCAGTAGGAACAGCGAAAGCAGTGATGGACCCTCTACGTATCGATGTCTCTCTCAATGGCATCCAAGTCTGTAAATCGAGTGCGCCAGCCGATGATAAATCAAAAGTTGATTTCTCGGGTCGAGAAGTTCGCATAGATATTGCAATGAATATCGGACAATCAGTAGCAACAGTAATTACCAATGACCTTAGCCATGATTATGTCGAAGAGAACTCTGCGTATTCATCATGATAGTAATCAAATTTGGTGGACATGCGATGAGTGACAAAAATGGCGATTTTGCGCAGACAGTAAAGAGTGCAATTTCTAAAGGCGTGGAAATAGTGATTGTGCATGGCGGTGGTCCTCAAATAGATAAGGGCCTTGAACAAGCGGGTATAACAAGTGAATTTGTTGGCGGATTTCGAAAAACTACTCCGGAAATTTTTGCAGTTGTTGAATCTGTACTAGTGGAACAGGTTGGCCCATCTGTCGCACATCATCTTCAGAGTGCTGGTGTCGGTGCGCAGGCAATGTCTGGACGCAGGGGTCACACCTTGGTTGCTAAGAAGTTGAACACATTGGTCAATGGCGAAGGCGCTGATCTTGGATTGGTTGGAGATGTCACGAATGTACACCTGGAGACTATTCATCAAATATTGAGCGAGGGAAAGATTCCAGTAATTGCACCGATTGCATCTTCAGAAGATGGCGATACTGGATTCAACGTCAATGCAGATCTAGCAGCGGCGGCGATTTCAGGAGCACTAGATGCGACTGCTCTAATCATCATGACTGATGTCGAAGGAATCTATCGGAACTGGCCAGAAACCGACTCACTGATATCTGATATTTCTGCGAGCGAACTTAGTTCGATTAAATCGACCTTTTCTGATGGCATGGCACCCAAGGTTCAAGCCGCCTTGGATGCAATAGCTAAAGGTTCTAAAGCAGTACGAATCATTGATGGAACTAAACCGAGTGCTTTAGCTGATGCACTCGAACATCACGGGGGAACATTGGTGAGAGGATGAAAAATGCACAAGTAAGCACCGCGTGGAAAAAGGCACTTCAAGATAATTACGGTGTGCCGTCAATAGCGCTCGTCAAGGGAAAAGGTAGCGAGGTGTACGACGTTGAAGGTAAAAAATATCTCGATCTATTGGGTGGAATAGCGACGAATGTGTTGGGACATGCACATCCTGCGATTGTGAAAGCTGTGTCAAAGCAAGTTGGAACTCTTGGACACGTGAGCAATTTTTATGCGCATCCAAACGTGATTGAGTTAGCTCAAAAACTTGCCTCAATGACTGGCGATAAGAGTGCACGAGTTTTCTTTGCACAATCAGGTGCAGAGGCAAATGAAGCGGCGATGAAATTATCGCGTCGTACCGGGAAATATCGAATCGTTGCAGCACAAGGTGCTTTTCACGGACGAACTATGGGCGCACTTTCGATGACAGGTCAACCGTCAAAGCGTGAACCATTTCTGCCACTTATCAAGGGAATAAAGCATGTTGCCTACGGTGATATCAAAGCGATGCGTCGTGCAATTAGTAGTAAAACGGCAATGGTGATTTTGGAACCAATAATGGGTGAGGCGGGAGTAATTGTTCCACCAGCAGATTACTTAGCTCAAGTTCGCCAACTCTGCACACAAAAAGGAGCGCTCTTAGTTATAGATGCTGTGCAGACAGGAATGGGACGC
>CAIZPZ010000197.1:0-3643 GCA_903934975.1 uncultured Actinomycetes bacterium
GCTTTGCTAATGCAATACGCCGTGAGTGGGCATGGCGCGTTTCTCGCGGTGAATCATTGGCCAACCTCAAAGCATTTGAACATCTTGTCTAGAGATAACTAGAATTACCTCATGAATAGAACTCTCATCCTGCTTCGCCATGGCGAAAGTGAATGGAATGCCAAGAATCTCTTTACTGGATGGGTTGATGTTCGCCTTTCCGAAAAGGGAGAAGCAGAAGCAAAGCGTGGCGGAGAGCTATTGAAAGAGCGTGGTCTTTTGCCAGATGTTGTACACACATCACTTTTGCGCCGCGCAATTCACACTTCGCAATTAGCACTCGATGTTGCAGATCGTCATTGGATTCCAGTGCATCGCACATGGCGTTTGAATGAGCGTCACTACGGCGCACTCCAAGGCAAAGATAAGAAAGAGACCTTGGCTCAATACGGAGAAGAACAATTTGCTCTATGGCGCCGCTCTTTCGATGTTCCACCACCACCTATTGAAGATGGCGATAAATATTCACAGAGCGCGGATCCACGTTACGCCGACCTCGGTGCGCTTATGCCTAAGACGGAATGCCTCAAAGATGTTGTGGAGCGCATAGTTCCATACCTCACAAAAGAAATTGCTGTTGATATGAATGCGGGAAAAACTGTTCTAGTGACTGCTCACGGTAATTCAATTCGTGCAATCGTAAAACATATTGATTGCATATCGGATGACGATATTGCTGGAGTAAATATTCCAACAGGCATTCCACTGCTTTATGAGTTCGATGATGACTTTGAACCAATCAAAAAAGGTGGAGAATATCTAGATCCTGCTGCAGCGAAAGAAGCTATAGCAGCTGTTGCGAATCAGGGTAAGAAGTAAAACTTACGCTTGATCGCTTGCGTATTCACCAGTAACAAGGAAGTACACACGTCGTGCAACGCTGACCGCATGGTCTGCGCAGCGCTCGTAGTAGCGACCAAGTAAGGTCATATCAATCGCAGTTTCAATTCCGTGTGGCCATGAATCATCGAGCAAAGTTGTAAATAGCTTGCGGTGCAAATGATCCATTTCGTCATCATCTTTTTCTAATTGCGTTGCTGTGGCTAGATCATGGGATTGAATTACGCCAGCAGTCTTTTCAATAATTCGCTTTGCAACATTTCCCATTTCCTGCATAGTCAATGCAAGTTCTGGAGGAACAGCTGTTGAGGGATAACGCATACGCGCAATTTTTGCGACGTGGTGGGCAAGATCTCCCATGCGCTCTAAATCGGCGCTCATTCGAATAGATGTAACAAGTGTGCGCAGGTCACCAGCAACAGGTTGTTGGCGAGCCATCAAATTGAGAATACGAGCATCTAAATCGTGGTGAAGGGCATCAATGCGATCGTCATCAGAGATAACTTCTTCAGCTAATTTCAGGTCAGCAGTAAGCAACGCTGTTGTTGCACGCTCCATTGCATGACCCACGAGATTGCACATTTCGACAAGAGTGATGCGCGTGGCATCTAAGTCATCGTGGAAGGCGTCGCGCATAGGGATAAAGGTATAACGAACTCAGGGCTATTGAGGGTCCCTAGGTGAACGAGTCTTGAATAGCACCTTAAGAATTGGCTTTTCACAGGGTAAATCGATGGGTGAAGGAGGCGAGCGATAAATAGTTCTCTACGATAGAGCCATGTTCAAACGCCAAAGATCTCAAAAGAGTGAAACGCCACTCTGGGAGATTCCTGAAGGCACCCTAGATTTACTAGAGATACTCGACGCTGAATATTTATTGTTAGCACCAGGTGAAGTAGTTATGAATTCTTCGCGTGGTACCACAGCCCTCGGTTTAGTTCGCGATTCACGCATTACATCTGAATCAATTATCAATTTAGTGCGCGCTGTTAGGCGCTCAAATATCTATCAAGAAGCAACTGTTGAACTTCCACGTGGTCCAGTTGGTGAAGGTACGCATGACTTATTAGTCCGTGTTTCACCCTTTGGAAATCAAGGTTTAGTAATTGTTTTGATTTTTGACGATAGTGAATTTAGGCGCCTAGATTCGATTCGTCGAGACTTTGTCGCCAATATTTCACATGAGCTAAAGACTCCCATTGGTGCACTTTCAATATTGAGTGAAGCAGTACTTGGCGCAAGTGATGACCCAGATGCAGTTGTCCGCTTTGCTGGACGCATGCAAGTAGAGGCAAAGCGTTTATCTGATTTAGTCCAAGAGATTATCAACTTATCAAGATTGCAAGATGACGATCCACTTGTTGGCGCAAAAGTAATACCGATAGCCGATCTCATTCGCCAAGCGATAGATGAATCTAAATTGAGCGCTGAATCTAGAAAAATCAGTATAGCTTTTGATTGCAAAGTCGAAAGTTTCGTTTTAGGTGATCGTGGCCAATTAGAGATGGCGATTAGTAATTTAGTTGAAAATGCCATCAATTACAGTCCTGATGCAACTCAAGTTGCTGTGACGCTATCTAAAGAAAAAGGACTTGCTGAGATCTCTGTCAAAGATCAAGGAATTGGTATTCCTGATAAAGACTTGGAGAGAATTTTTGAGCGCTTCTATCGTGTTGATCCTGCACGCTCGCGCGCAACTGGTGGCACTGGTCTTGGTCTTTCGATAGTCAAACATGTTGCAACTAATCACGGTGGCGATATTTCTGTCTGGAGTGTCGAAGGCGCTGGAAGTACTTTCACTTTACGTTTACCCGAATACATAGATGAAAACAATGGCCGGGAGGCAATGTAATGACAAGAATCCTTGTAGTAGAAGATGAAGATTCATTTTCTGATGCACTCAGTTATTTACTTGGCCGTGAAGGATTTGAAGTTGGCGTTGCCGACACGGGTCCGAAAGCAATTGAAGAATTCGATCGCAATGGTGCAGATTTAGTTTTACTCGACCTTATGTTGCCAGGCCTTTCCGGTACTGAGGTTTGTCGTCAACTACGTCAGCGTTCAAATGTTCCAATAATCATGCTCACTGCTAAAGATTCTGAGGTCGATAAAGTTGTTGGGCTAGAACTTGGCGCAGATGATTATGTAACGAAGCCATATTCGTCACGCGAATTAGTGGCTCGCATCCGAGCCGTGCTTCGCCGCAATGGTTCTTTGGCTGATGGCGATATTGATGGTCATATTTTGACTGCAGGCCCTGTACGCATGGATGTCGATCGCCATATGGTTTCTGTGGGTACGAATTCAGTGCAACTGCCCCTCAAAGAATTTGAATTACTCGAATTCCTCATGCGAAATTCTGGACGCGTGCTTACGCGCATCCAATTGATTGACCGTGTGTGGGGCAGTGATTATGTTGGCGATACAAAGACTCTCGATGTTCATATCAAGCGTTTACGCGCAAAGATTGAAGAAGATCCTGCAAATCCAGTATTTATCCAGACCGTTCGCGGTCTTGGTTACAAGATGGAAGCGTGAACTAAGCAGTAATTCCTGCATATGTGTCGCGTTGATCGCGCACAATTGCATTGATTTCTACTAATCCAGCCTTTGCAAAAAAGAGTGAAACAACTGTCTCTTTACCTGCAGAGACATTCATTCCAGGAATAACTGCCTTTGCATTAGCTGAAGCGCCTTCAAATTGAATGACAGAATTCTTTGTCAAGATTGATTCACCTGAGTATTGAGCATCAATTCCATTGAC
>CAIZPZ010000198.1:0-1916 GCA_903934975.1 uncultured Actinomycetes bacterium
CGCTCCGTTGATGATCGCGGAGTCGTTGCGATTTTGGATTCACGAATCGTGACTAATCGCTACGGAAGTGTTTTGCTCAACACAATGCCACCACGGTGGCGAACATCAGATGGGGCAGTAGTACGAGAATCTTTACGACGCTTAGCCCAAAAGAGTAAGGATTAACTTCTTCACTTCTGGCCACGTCGCACCAAAACTTGGATGAAGTAATTGTTCGTCAACTTTATCAATCTCAATCCAACGCACTTCATGTGATTCATCATTTATTTCATGAGCAACTAAGTCGGGTGAACCAAGAGCTATGACTGTGTCATAGCGCCAATTTCCATGATTATCTTCAAATATAGTTAGAGGTGTAACACATTGAGGATCGATACCTGTCTCCTCAATTGCTTCTCGAATAGCGCCTTCTGTCACGCTTTCATGCGAATCGCGAGCACCGCCGGGGATTCCCCACGTATCTCCATTGTGAACCCACGGTGCGCGATGTTGCATCAAAACTGAGCCATCACGAATGATGATTAAACCCGCAGCGCCATTTTTGCCCCAATGACGATTGCCGCAATCGCAATCAATCCAGCCATCTCCATCGCGCGCCACCATGTTCCTAGAGTGGCATATCTATCCACAAGGTGAGTAGTTGAAAGGGATGAGCTATCCCTTGAGATTTACCCTGCCGCGCATGACATACAAAAAATATCTACTGCTCGTGCCAATTTTTTCACTCATCCCATTAGTACCCAATTACGCATCTGGAGCCGACTGCTTGAAATCGGCTTGCATTGATGTCTATACCCACAATGGCGAAATAATCATTGAGGGCCGCAAAGGCAGCGGTCCAATCAAGAAAAAAACAATAACAAAAGTTCCGAGTGCACCTAAAGCCAAAGTTTCCAAGAAGGCGATACCTCCGAAGCCCTCAGGTACTCCTGTTCCAAAAGTAAAACGAACATACAAGCCCCGAGTAGTAAAGAAAATTACACAATCACCAGCAGTTTCACTCAGTGATCGTCTGATAAAACTCTTACCTACTGCAGGTGTTGCATACCAACCTGAAATAGAGCCACTGATCAATGTACCTGTCTATTTTTGGTGTGACCTTCCCGCAATTTTTCAAAGCAGAGTCAATGTTGTTGGAGAAATTGTTGATGTTGCACTGCGGCCAAGTTATACGTGGTCATTTGGCGATGGAACATTTATGAGTTCCATTGAAAATGGTGCGCCATATCCCGATGGAAAAATCCGCCACATATATTCACAGCCTGGTACTTATCTAGTGACCTTGCTTTCAACCTGGAATGGCATTTTCACACATAACGGCGCGAGTCGCGCAATTACAGGAACTATCAAAAAAACTTCGGTGGCAACAGTCACTGTCGTAAGCGCACCAACAACTTTTGTGAATTGAGAAATAATGACTACTTGCACACCATCAGATGATCGCAGCAATATTATTTATTCATTAGAGTCAATTGCCATCTCAACTGATTCAGAGTTTATCGAGGCAGTTCAGGGTTTCTTTGTTGATTCGGATTCACCAGAACTCAATATTTTGCAACAAGATGGTGCTAATGCAATTGTGGATTTAGCCCTTGATTACGAGATGAATGGCTCTTGCGATGATCTTGATTTACTTGCCCATGTAATTGGGCGCTTGAGTGATATTCAAGTACGAGATTACGCACTGGGTTCACATAATGATGAGAACTTATCTACTTATTTAGCGATGTGGCATAACCTCACCATCATTGCTCCAACGCACTACATCGCACCCGTTGCATGTCTCTTTGCCTCATTGGCATATGAAAATGGAGATAGCGAGCTCGCTCTCAAAGCAATCGAGCGAGCACTCCATGATGACCCCGCTTATTCACTAGCTATTTTGCTGCGTCGCGTTTTCAAAGCGGGCTGGCCAC
>CAIZPZ010000199.1:0-2449 GCA_903934975.1 uncultured Actinomycetes bacterium
CAACAAGAAATTGATTTGCGTTATGCAGATGCGCTGAGCACCGCCGATAACATCATGACTTTTAGACATGTCATCAAAGAAGTTGCGCTAGAGCAAGGCTTTTACGCATCCTTTATGCCCAAGCCATTTACGCAACACCCTGGAAGTGGAATGCATACTCACGTCTCATTATTCAAAGGTGAAGAGAATGCATTTTATGATCCAAGTGCCGAGTTCAATCTTTCAGCGACGGGGCGCTCATTTATCGCAGGCATCTTGAAACATGCGCCGGAAATTACTGCTATTACTAATCAGTGGGTGAATTCGTATAAGCGTTTACATGGCGGGGGAGAAGCACCTGCATTTGTGAACTGGGGTCCAAGTGATAGAGGTGCGCTTGTCCGCGTTCCGATGTATAAACCAAAGAAAGAAAACTCAACACGTATTGAATTTCGCTCACCTGATTCTGCATGCAATCCATACCTTGCCTACGCCGTGATGTTGGCTGCTGGTCTTGCAGGAGTAGAGGGTCAATATGAACTCACTAACAATTCCGAACCAGATTCATTGCCAGCTAATCTTGACGAGGCAATTGCCGCGATGGAGAAGAGCACCCTCGTTCGCGAGACACTGGGTGAGCATGTATTCGAATTTGTGTTGCGAAATAAGCGTGCTGAATGGCAGGACTATCGCCGCCAAGTAAGCGCTTACGAATTGGATCGCTACTTACCTGTTTTGTAATCAATCCTGCAGTAACCTTTTTTCATGACTAAAGAGACTAACGCCGGAAGTATTCGCAACTACAACCTTATTGCTGGGTTTTTTCACCTAGTTCAAATGGTTGTGGTCCTAGTACTCGCAAACGATTTCACACTTCCTATTGTTGCCCGTTACATGGCAGGGCCTCCAGGAAGTACTTTTGCAGAGCCAATCACATTACTTGATACTCCTATTGGTCTTGTCGTTGCAATCTTCCTTGGGCTCTCCGCCTTCTTTCATTTTCTAGTAGCTAGTCCAGCATTTTTCCCTCGATACAGTGCAGGCCTTGCATCGAATCGCAATTATTTCCGCTGGGTTGAATATTCAATTAGTTCATCAGTGATGATTGTTTTGATTGCCCAAATTTGTGGAATTTCTGATGTTGCAGCAATTGTTTCCATTTTTGGTGTTAATGCTTCAATGATTCTCTTTGGATGGCTACAAGAAAAATATGAAGAGCCAGGCAATGGCGGTTGGTTGCCATTTATTTTTGGTTGCATCGCAGGCATAGTTCCTTGGCTTTCACTTCTCTTTTATGTCTTTGCAATCGGTGGCCCAGGAGATACAAAAGCACCAGCATTTGTCTATGGAGTAGTTATCTCCATCTTTGTCCTCTTCAATACTTTTGCAATCGTTCAATATCTTCAATACAAGAAAGTTGGAAAGTGGTCGCAGTATCTGCGCGGGGAGAAGACATATATAACGCTCTCACTTATCGCTAAATCTGCTCTCGCATGGCAGATATTTGCCTCCACCTTGATTCAATAGCGCCCTTCGCGCTACTCTTTGAACCTTATGAAGCTCCGCGGACTACTCCTTATCCGCCGTAGCGAGGCCTAACAACCGGTCTCCTCGCTGCGGAGTTTGGTGTTGCCGGTTAACACATCCGGCCAACCAAACATTTAGGAGCTAAAGAAAATGAATTTCCCGAAACAAAAGCCTTCTGTCATGAAGGCACATCGCTATTCCTCATATATTCCAGTTGATCTAGTTGATCGCACATGGCCAACAAAGCGCATGACCAAAGCACCTCAGTGGTGTTCCGTTGATCTTCGAGATGGAAACCAGGCTCTCATTGACCCAATGGATACACCTCGCAAACTAGAGATGTTCAAGCTATTAGTGGCTATGGGTTACAAAGAGATTGAAGTTGGCTTTCCAAGTGCAAGCCAGACCGATTTTGATTTTGTGCGCAAAATTATTGAAGAGAACTTGATTCCAGATGATGTCATTATTCAAGTTCTAACCCAGGCACGCGATCCACTTATTCGCCGTACGTATGAATCAATCAAGGGTGCCAAACAAGTAATCGTTCACCTTTATAACTCCACATCTACATTGCAGCGTCGTGTTGTATTTGGCCAAGATAAAGAGGGAATCAAAAAGATTGCAACCGATGGCGCGCAACTTTGTTTAGATCTCGTAGCAACTGTGCCAGAGACAAAAATTTCATTTGAATACTCACCAGAGTCATATACAGGCACAGAGCTCGAATACGCCGTAGAAGTCTGTAACGCTGTCAATGCAATCTGGAAGCCAACGCCAGAGTGGAAGACGATTATGAATCTTCCAGCAACTGTCGAAATGGCAACTCCAAATGTCTATGCGGATTCAATCGAGTGGATGTCTCGCAATCTAAATAATCGTGAGAGTGTCATCATTTCTTTGCATCCACATAATGATCGCGGTACAGGAGTTGCTGCTGCAGAAC
>CAIZPZ010000200.1:0-1577 GCA_903934975.1 uncultured Actinomycetes bacterium
AGGGCACAGCGCTCCTTGGTGTTCGCGCAGTAATTGCCGAAAGCTTTGAAAGAATTCACCGCTCTAACTTGATCGGCATGGGTGTTCTGCCTTTGCAATTCCTTGATGGCCAAAACGCTCAATCACTTGGTCTCACTGGCGAAGAAACATTTGCCATTTCAGGAATTGTCGAACTCAATAGTGGCACCACTCCCAAGAAGGTTAGCGTTAGCGCAGGAGATAAGAAATTTAGTGCGAAAGTACGCATCGATACACCGGGTGAGGCAGATTACTATCGCCACGGCGGAATCATGCAGTATGTATTGCGCTCACTACTCGCTAATTAGTGCAAAATTGAGGGCGGCAAACTAGAATTGCGCTCATGATTGAATCGATAAAGTCACCGCGTGATTTAGATGCGCTGACCCACGATCAACTCGACGCACTTGCTGCAGAGATTCGAAGCTTCTTAGTTGAGAAAGTTTCGAAAACTGGTGGCCACTTAGGTCCAAACTTAGGCGTAGTTGAACTCACTATTGCTATCCATAGAGTCTTTGAATCTCCTAAAGATGTTGTTCTCTTTGATACAGGACACCAAAGCTACGTTCACAAAATTCTGACTGGTCGAGCAGATAAATTCGACAAGTTGCGCCAACGCGGAGGCATAGCCGGGTATCCAAACCGTTCGGAAAGCGAACACGATGTTATTGAAAACTCGCACGCATCCACAGCGCTCTCATGGGGCGATGGAATCTCAAGAGGTTTCTCACTCACACAACAAGATGATCGCCACGTTGTGGTTGTTGTTGGAGATGGCGCACTGACAGGTGGAATGTCATGGGAGGCGCTCAATAATATTGCCTCACAAGAGAGCCGTAACTTAGTCATTGTTGTCAACGATAACGAACGCTCTTATTCGCCAACTATTGGTGGTGTTGCAACATATCTTTCAACTCTTCGCGTCACGCAAGGATATGAACGCTTCCTTGATTGGGGTAAAGAAGTTCTGAGCAAGACTCCAGTTGTCGGAACACCTATTTATGAAACTCTGCATGGAATGAAAAAGGGAATCAAAGATATTGTCGCCCCACAGGGAATGTTTGAAGATCTTGGCTTGAAATATATGGGTCCAATTGATGGTCACGATATTGCTGCTATGGAGCGAGCCCTCACTAAAGCAAAAGAATTTGGTGAACCAATATTGGTCCACGCCATTACCGAAAAGGGGCGTGGCTACCAACCTGCAGTTGAAGATGAGGCAGAAAAGTTCCATGCTGTTGGCATTGTTGATCCCGAGACTGGTGAGCCCATTGCAAAAAGTGGCACTAGCTGGACGCAAGTATTTTCTGATGAGTTAGTACGCATTGGCCACAAGCGCGAAGATATTGTTGCAATTACTGCAGCGATGCTTGGCCCAACCGGCCTAGATTCATTCCAAAAGCATTTCCCAGAGCGCACCATCGATGTTGGTATTGCAGAACAGCACGCTGTAACGAGTGCAGCAGGAATGGCTTTTACCGGCCTGCACCCAGTCGTTGCTCTCTATTCAACATTTTTGAACCGCGCATTTGATCAAGTTTTATTAGATGTTGCACTCC
>CAIZPZ010000201.1:0-2257 GCA_903934975.1 uncultured Actinomycetes bacterium
ATAATTTCTGTAGTTCTTTGTCGGCCTTATCAGTAGATCTCATAACATTGAGAGTGACAAGTGTCGGAACGCCTTCACGAAGGTCTGTACCTGGCGTTTTTCCTGACTGATTAGATTCACTTGCAATATCGATTACATCATCGGCTAATTGAAATGCAACACCGATTTTTTCACCAAACTTAGTAACGGTCTCAGTTACTTCTCGGCTAGCACCAGAGAGCATTGCGCCAAACTTTGCACTTGTTGCAATGAGTGAACCTGTTTTATCCGCAACAACTTGCAAGTAATGTTCTAGCGGATCTTCACCGTTTTGTGGACCCTGTGTCTCAGTTATTTGCCCAATGACTAAGCGCTCGAAAGTGCGTGCCTGTAAACGGACCGCATCGGTTCCAAGGTCTGCAAGTAAGTCTGATGCTTTCGCAAACAAATAATCACCAGTAAGAATTGCGATTGTGTTACCCCATCGATCATTTGCACTTTCAACTCCGCGACGAAGTGGCGCTTCATCCATAACGTCATCGTGATAGAGCGTTGCCAAATGAGTAAGTTCGCAGACAACCGCTGCTTCGATAATCCCACGCGCACTTGGATCGCCAAATTGCGCAGTGATAAGTGTGAGTAGCGGGCGGAGGCGCTTGCCACCTGCTTCAACTAAATGGCGCGATGTTTCTACAACGAGTGGATAGTCACCTTCGATGTGGCTACGCAATAGTGATTCAACGCGCTCCATTGAGATCTCAAGTTCAGCCTCGAGAAGAGGTGAGACATTTGGAATCCCAATAGTTGGCATTAGCGAATAAAGGTTGCGAACTTATTGATGAAATCAATAAGCGGTGCTGGGTACACACCGAGGGCCACTGTGATCACAAAAGAGAAGATAACAGTGATTCGAGTCAATACCGAAGGAATGACAACCGTGGTTGCATCCTCATGTGAATCTGTGAAAAACATCAAAACTATGACTCGGATATAGAAGAAAGCTGCGATGGCGCTAGAGAGCACGCCAGCGATAACGACTCCATTTGCGCCACTTTCATATGCTGCTGAAAAGATAGAAAACTTTCCGATAAATCCACTTGTTAGTGGAATACCAGCAAATGCGAGTAAGAAGAATGCAAAGACTGATGCAACCCATGGGGAGCGCTTTCCAAGACCTGTCCAACGATTAAGGTCTGTTACTTCACCTGATGAATCGCGAACAAGTGTTACCACTGCAAATGCTCCAACTGTTGCTACACCGTATGCGAAGAGATAAAAAATGGAGGCAGATAGTCCTGATTTATTGAGTGCAATCACACCGGCGAGTAAGAAACCTGCATGTGCAATTGATGAGTAGGCAAGCATTCTCTTGACATCGCGTTGCGCGATTGCCACGAATGAACCAAAGAGCATGGTGATAATTGCTATACCTGAAAGCAATGGTGTCCAGCTCCACTGTGCATTTGCGAAGACTGTGTAATAGATACGAAGCATCGCTCCAAATGCTGCAACCTTTGTCGCTGCCGCCATAAATGCTGTTACTGCAGTTGGTGCGCCTTGATAGACATCTGGAGTCCATGCATGAAATGGAACTGCACCAACCTTGAAGAGGAGTCCGACTGAAATAAATGCGATTCCGATAAGTAAGAAGATGTCATTACCTGCTCCGCCAACGACTGAATCGCGAATGCCTGAGAAAGTCACATCTCCTGAGTAACCGTAGAGATATGCAGCGCCAAATAAGAAGAATGCAGAAGCGAAAGCACCGAGTAAGAAATACTTTAGGGCGGCCTCTTGAGAAAGCAAACGGCGACGGCGCGATAATCCAGCCATCAAATAAAGCGGTAATGAGAGCATTTCAAGTGCAACGAAGAGTGTGATCAAGTCACTTGAAACAGGAAAGAGCATCATTCCTGCTACCGCAAAGAGAGTGAGTGGGAAAACTTCAGTGACTTTATTTCCTTGTTGAATCGCGGCCTGTTCTTCGGCGGATCCAGGAATCGCAGCTGCTAGCGCTGTGAAGTTTTCATTATCAGCAATGAGGAATACAGAAATTATAGAGATAACTAGAATCGCTGCTTGAAAGAGAAAGCCTGCTCCATCAAAAACAACTGAGCCCATAGCCGCACTGAGTGATTCTGATTCTCTAATTCTAAATACTTGAACTAAAGAAAGAAGAAGTGTTGCAACAGTGAGGATGAGTTGAACTATTGGGCGAAGTGCTTTGCCAACAAAAGCTTCAACTAATACACCGATGAGCGCACCGGCTAGAACAATA
>CAIZPZ010000202.1:0-4145 GCA_903934975.1 uncultured Actinomycetes bacterium
AGTTCACGAATTACCAGATGCGGGGCGCGATGCCCGAGGACAACATGTTGCAAACCTCATGGCATTCAAACCAGATGAGAAGATTGCTCAAGTTCTTTCGATTAAAGATTATGAAATTTCACCATTCTTAGTTCTTGCAACAAGGAGCGGTCTTGTAAAGAAGACGCCATTGAGCGAATACGACTCACCGCGCACGGGCGGACTTATTGCGATATCCCTCAAAGATAGCGACGAAGTTGTAAGTGCATCGCTTATGAATGTGGGAGATGAATTACTACTCGTCTCCAGGAAGGGAATGTCATTGCGTTTTGTAGTCGACGACGAATCCTTACGACCAATGGGGCGCTCAACTAGCGGCGTTATTGGAATGAAGTTTAAGAAAGATGATGAGTTGCTAACAATGGCTCGTATAGATACATCACTGGCAACAGATTCATATGTATTTACTGCAACCGATGGTGGTTACGGAAAGAAAACCCCTATCGATGAATATCGAGTTCAAGGTAGAGGCGGCATCGGAATCAAGGCTGCAAAAATTGATGAAGATTCCAGAGGATCATTAGTCAGTGCATTAGTTCTTCGTAATGAAGATGAAGTGCTTGCAATTACATCGGCAGGCACAGTGATGCGAACACCTGCTGCAGAGGTTCGCCAAACAGGGCGTGACTCAATGGGTGTGCGATTGGTCAATCTCGACGATGGTGTGAGCCTGCTTTCGGTGACCAAAAACAGCGAAGATGAGATTTCTCCGAAAAATCAGTAGGGTAAGAGCCTGAGTTTGGGCTCACGCATAGTTCAAGGTAACCTTGCGCATCTGTGATTGCGTCTAACGCAATTACGGGCCTATAGCTCAGCCTGGTTAGAGCGCTTCCCTGATAAGGAAGAGGTCGATGGTTCGAGTCCATCTAGGCCCACCCCGCTCAACACGGGGACCTAGCTCAATTGGTAGAGCACTGCCTTTGCAAGGCAGGGGTTAGGGGTTCGATTCCCCTGGTCTCCACAAGTACGTCGACGATATATAAAACTAATCAAAAGAAAGCGGTTCATTCATGTCAACAAATACTGCAACTCTCCACACTTCAATGGGCGACATTGTTATTGAACTTTTTCCAAACCATGCACCAAAGACAGTTGCAAACTTTGTTGAACTCGCAACAGGTGCTCGCGAATGGGTAGATCCACGCACTGGTGAAAAATCAACTGCAAATTTGTATGACGGCACAGTTTTCCACCGCGTTATTGATGGCTTCATGATTCAAGGCGGAGATCCACTTGGTCAAGGAACGGGTGGACCAGGTTACAAATTTGCAGATGAATTTCATGGAGAACTAACTTTTGATCGCCCATACATTCTTGCAATGGCTAATTCAGGACCAGGAACAAACGGTTCACAATTCTTTATCACTGTTGCGCCAACGACGTGGTTGAATCGCAAGCACAGCATTTTTGGCGAAGTAAAGGATTCCGCTAGCCAGGCTGTAGTTGACGCTATTGGTAAAGCAAAGACAGGGCCACAAGATCGCCCATCAACGCCAATTACAATCAATAGCGTTAGCGTCAAATAATCTAAATCGCGCTGATGAAGCGTTCTGCAACTCTTGTTCTGATCACAATTATTTGTGCTGCTTACTTAGTGCAGCTTCTTGTTCCAAATTTAGAGCAACAACTATTTCTTATCAAAGAGGCATTCCTCAACGACGGACAAATACATGGAACCGCACGTGGTGAGTGGTATCGGTTACTCACTGTTGCACTCACACATGGTGGAATTTTCCACCTTGGATTTAATATGTATGCATTGATGGTTTTAGGAAATCCAATTGAAGCGGCATTTGGAAAAGAAAAATTCCTTGCAATATTTTTTCTCTCACTACTGAGCGGATCGTTGGTATCGAATTATTTTGCAGCCGCCAACCAACCATCCGTAGGTGCATCCGGGGCAGTCTTTGGACTCTTCGGGGCGATGGCAGTTGTTGGACGAAAAATTGGCGCAGATATTCGATCTATTGCAGTCATAGTTGGAATTAACTTCGCATTTGGATTTGCATTAGGTGGCGTTGATTGGCGTGCACATCTGGGTGGACTTATCGGGGGAGCAATCGCTTCAACACTCTTGCTTCGTCAAAGAGGGTAAAACTTTATCCACAGAAGTTATCCACCGTGTGGAGAATTACATGCGTGTAATTAGCGCCATTTCGTAGCGAGGGAGAATCCCACGCCAATAAATGAGAATCCGACGATCATGTTCCATGCGCCAATACCTGGGATTGGAAAACGAGTCTGAGTGACATAGAAAGTCACAATCCAGAGAAGACCGATCAAAAATGCAGTCACCATTGTTGGAGCAAGCCAGGCAGGGCTCTCAAGTGGTGCTTGTGGAGCATGCACAGCGACCTCTTGCTCGTGTGTGCGCTGTTCAACGACCTTTTTACGCAATCTCGACTTTGGCATAAGGCGAAGTTACACCAGATTGGCCCCAAATGAAAAGGAGAGTGAGGCCAGCGCCGATAGGAGAGAATGAGCGCGTGGCGACCAAAATCCTTGTAGTCGATAACTATGACTCCTTTGTCTACAACCTTGTGCAATACCTAGCCCAACTTGGCGCCGAATGTACAGTCGTTAGAAATGACGAAGTAGAAGCGAGTGAGGCTAAAAATTACGACGGAGTTCTTATTTCTCCTGGACCCGGAACACCAGAGCGCGCAGGAGTTTCAATCGCGATGATCACATACTGCGCAGAAAATAATATTCCACTCTTCGGTGTCTGCCTTGGACATCAAGCAATTGGTGTTGCATTTGGTGCAACAGTTTCGCGCGCGCCAGAATTACTCCACGGAAAAACTTCTCAAGTAAATCACCAAGGCGGTGGCGTTTTAGTTAATCTCCCATCTCCATTTACAGCAACTCGATATCACTCACTTGCCGTTGAACGAGATACTGTCCCGCCAGAAATTGAAATTACTGGTTCAACAGATTCAGGAATTGTCATGTCGATGCGGCATACGAAATTTCCAATCGAAGGCGTGCAGTTCCATCCAGAATCTGTATTGACAGAGCATGGTCATCACATGCTTGCCAATTGGCTTACTCAATGTGGCGACAAAAATGCACAAAGCAAAGCTGTAGGTCTATCACCAGTTGTCGGCAAAAAATAATTACGGAGTTTTATTTATTGTAATTGTTACCGATTTGCCGATTGTTTGAGTTGTTCCACCATCAGGTGCTTGACGAATTACAACACCTGTTGGTTGATCAGGATCGCTCGCCTCTAATTCATTGATAAGGAAACCAGCTTGGACCAGAAGAGTCTTAGCTTGTATGCCATCAATACCAATGAGATCAGGAACTTCAACTTCACCGCTTGCAATCTGCAATACAACACCGCTGCCGGCAGTAATTGTTGACCCTGGCTCGGGTGTAACTTTCAAAACAGTTCCCTGAGCCTCATCGGATGGAACAGCCTCAGTAAGTGAGACAACTAAACCTGCAGCCGAAAGTGATGCGCGTGCATCTTGTAGTGATAACCCAACTAGATCTGTAGGAACAACAGAATCACCTGGGCCATCAGAAATTGTGAGCACAACACCGGATCCAGATTTCACACGTGTTGTTGCTAAAGGAATTTGGCTAGCGACTCGATCTTTCGGGATACGAGAATCGTGCGCTCTGGTAACGGTAACAACATAATCAGAGAGCAATGCACGTGCAGCAACTTCTGTGAGGCCAACAACATTTGGGATTTCATTACCGACGGAGGGCTCACCTGGGCGTGAAGCAAATAAACCTGCCCCAGCAACAGCTATTACCAAAATAGAGGCTGCGATAACACTCAATAAGGTTCGGCGGTTTATTGGCTTTTTCACCATCTTTGTTGTGACGGTTTCACCAGAATGTATTTTGAATAAATCATCGAGCATCAAACCAGCAGATTGGTATCTATTTTCTGCTTTTTTAGCTAGCGCTACAGATAAAAGTATGTCGATTCCCTCAGGCAGCGTTGGTTCCATTTTGCTTGGTAGCGCTAATTCTCCTGAAACCTGTTGGTATGCAATAGAGACAGGTGTATCACCAGTAAATGGCGGCTGCCCTGTTAGAACTTCGTAAAGCAAACAACCAGTGGAGTAAATATCGCTACGTGCATCGGC
>CAIZPZ010000203.1:0-6477 GCA_903934975.1 uncultured Actinomycetes bacterium
CTCTAACTCTTCGAATGAGAGATTGCAGTCATGGCAGGCAAGATGCTCGCTATAGGTGCGCTCTTTGTCGGCACCTTTTGCATCGACAAAGTCCAAGATAACGATTCCTGATGCAAGGCGTAGTGCTGTCTCAATAGAATCTGTGAGTCGGGATTTAGAATCTGGTTTCGCGCTCAAACGATCAACAACAACTTCGATTGTATGTTTCTCTTGCTTCTTCAACTTTGGAGCATCAGAGAGAGCGACTACTTCGCCATCAATGCGGGCTCGGGCATATCCCTGCGTGATGAGTTCAGCAAAAAGATCTAGGAATTCACCTTTGCGCGATCGCACAACGGGTGCCAATACTTGAAATTTAGTCGTCGCAGGCATTGTGAGAATTTGATCAACAATTTGTTGTGGGCTCTGTCGCGAGACTGCTTTGCCACACGATGGGCAATGTGGCTTACCGGCGCGAGCAAAGAGTAAACGCAGGTAATCATAAACTTCGGTAATTGTTCCAACAGTAGAGCGCGGGTTTCTATTTGTAGATTTTTGATCAATAGAGACAGCTGGAGACAGCCCTTCAATAAAATCAACATCTGGTTTATCCATCTGTCCAAGGAATTGGCGAGCATATGCAGATAACGATTCGACATATCGACGTTGACCTTCAGCAAAGATTGTGTCGAAGGCCAGACTCGATTTTCCAGAACCAGATAATCCAGTAAAGACAACAAGTGAATTTCTTGGCAACTCGATAGAGACATTCTTGAGATTGTGTTCGCGAGCACCACGCACGATTAGCTTGTCGATACTCACACTAAATTCCCGCCTCATCCATAGCGCGCAGTTCGCGCTTTAGTTCTTTGATCTCATCGCGTAATCGCGCTGCAAGTTCGAAATGAAGGTCACCGGCCGCGCTGCGCATCTGATCAGTGAGCGACCCTATCAGCGCAAGTAGTTCTTGGCGCGGCAAGGAGCCAAGGTTTTTTGAATAGATTCCAATTGCTGGAGTGCTCTTCTGATTCTTCTTATTGGTTGAAAGAAGTTCATCACTATCCTCGGATTCCCGATTGATGAGGTCAGTTATATCGGCAATCTTCTTACGTAGCGGTTGTGGGTCAACTCCACGTTCCACGTTATAGGCAACTTGTTTGGCGCGGCGACGATTAGTTTCATCTATTGCCTTGACCATCGACTTCGTCATGTTATCGGCATACATATGCACTTCACCCGAAACATTTCGAGCGGCTCGGCCAATAGTTTGAATCAAGGAAGTAGCAGAACGTAAGAAACCTTCTTTATCGGCATCCAAAATTGCAACGAGTGAAACTTCAGGCAGATCGAGACCTTCACGCAATAAGTTGATACCAATCAGAACATCGTATTCACCAGTGCGTAATTCCCTCAGCAGTTCAACTCTGCGCAATGTATCTACCTCAGAGTGCAGATAGCGCACACGCACTCCTTTTTCTTGAAGATATTCAGTGAGATCTTCTGACATTTTCTTAGTAAGAGTGGTGACAAGAACTCGTTCATTTCGAGCAGCACGGATATTGATCTCTACTAAGAGATCATCAATTTGTCCCTTGATTGGTTTGATAATGATTTGAGGATCTACAAGACCGGTCGGGCGAATTACTTGCTCAACAACATCACTTTCTACTTTACCTAATTCATATGGTCCCGGAGTCGCCGATAGATAAAGCTTCTGTCCCACACGTTCAAGGAATTCTGGCCAGCGAAGTGGACGATTGTCCATAGCACTGGGAAGTCGAAATCCATGTTCTACAAGAGTGCGCTTACGTGAAGCATCTCCTTCAAACATTGCACCAATTTGAGGAACAGTGACGTGGCTTTCATCTATGACAACTAAAAAGTCTTCTGGGAAATAGTCAAGCAAACAGTTAGGTGCACTACCGGCTGGGCGACCATCTAGTTGGCGTGAGTAGTTTTCAATTCCGCTACAGAAGCCAAGTTGTTGCATCATTTCAATATCAAATGTTGTGCGCATTCGAAGACGTTGGGCCTCTAGTAGCTTGCCCTGCTTTTCAAATATTTCTAATTGAGTAGCGAGTTCCGCCTCAATCTCCCCTATCGCTCGTTGAATGGTTTCAGGACCAGCGGCATAGTGAGTTGCTGGAAATATATACATCTCGGTTTCATCGCGGATGATTTCACCAGTCAAGGGATGCAGGGTTGTAATCTTTTCGATTTCATCGCCAAACATCTCGATGCGCAGTGCGAGCTCTTCATACATAGGGATAATTTCAATAGTGTCCCCACGGACACGAAAAGTTCCTCGTTCGAAGGCCATATCGTTTCGCTTGTATTGAATATCAACGAAGCGTCGAAGTAATACATTGCGATCTATTTCATCGCCCACGCGCAGTTTGACCATTCGATCTACATATTCTTGAGGCGTACCTAATCCATAAATACACGAAACAGTCGCAACGACAATGACATCTCGTCGAGTCAACAGGGAGTTTGTCGCCGAGTGACGCAATCGTTCTACTTCATCGTTGACGCTGGAATCTTTCTCAATGAAAGTATCCGTCTGCGGTACATAGGCCTCTGGTTGGTAATAGTCGTAGTAAGAAACGAAATATTCGACAGCATTATTGGGCATCAATTCTCTAAATTCATTTGCCAACTGAGCCGCAAGAGTCTTATTCGGTGCCAGTACAAGTGTGGGACGCTGAAGGCGTTCAATGAGCCAGGCAGTTGTTGCAGATTTTCCAGTACCAGTTGCGCCCAGTAGAACTACATCTTGCTCACCTGCATCAATTCGGCGAACAATTTCTTCGATTGCCGCTGGTTGATCTCCTGCAGGAACATAATCACTAATTACTTGAAAGGGCTCGACTCGACGTTCTAGGTCTGTTATCGGGCGCATTGTTCAACTCTACTTGGGCTAGCCCTTACTGCGCATCTTAAGTAGTTCCCAGAGGTTTTCAACGCTTCGAAGCAACTCATCCTCGCTGCCATCATTCTCAAAAACCTGGTCAGCTATTGACTCGCGCTCTTCGCGTGAAGCTTGCGCAGCAATACGAGATTCGATTTCGGAATTGCGTAAGCCCTTTTTTAGCAATCTCTCTTTACGCAATTGCATATCCGCCTCGACAGTAACAATGTAATCGAAGCGTTCCATCGCCTTTGTTTCAAATAGAAGTGGAATTTCATAAATTAGAATCTGATCATTTTCTAAAGATGCAACTGCTTCTTCAAATTCTTTGCGCACTATTGGATGGATGATCGCCTCTAGTTTCTTTTTTGCTTGCGCATCCCTGAAGACGAGTTCACCCAACGCACGGCGATCAACGAGGCCGTTATGCAATATGGAATCTCCAAAAGTTGCGATTAGCTCGTCAAAGCCTTCACTACCTCGCTCGATGGCATCGCGCGCGAGTTGATCCGCATCGATAACTAGTGCACCAAGTTCTGCGAAGAATTGAGCAGCAAGTGATTTTCCACTTCCTATTCCGCCTGTGAGACCAACTACTAACATGGCCTCACTTTATTGCACAACAACTCAAAAAGGCGCCCAGTTGGCAATCAGACGAAGTAAGTCTGACGCAACTGAACGCCTTTTTAGAGTTATGAATTATTCTGCTGCAACAACTTCCTCGACAGGACCTGCTGCTGCATCTGCAGCCTTTGCTTCAGCCTTTTGCTTCTTGTGAGCCATGAAGCGCTCTTGAGCTTGAGCATATTGACGCTCCCACTCTTCGCGTTGTGCTTCATATCCTGGCTTCCACTCTTGAGTCTCAACTTCGAAACCTTCTGGGTAGATGAAGTTTCCTTCTGCATCGTAGCGAGCAGCCATTCCATATTGAGTTGGATCAAATGCTTCCACTTCAACTTCATGACCTTCATTTGCTTGCTTCAATGAAAGCGAGATGCGACGGCGCTCTAGATCGATATCGATAATCTTTACAAAGAGTTCATCGTCAACTTGAACAACTTGCTCAGGAATTTCTACATGGCGTTCTGCCAATTCAGAGATGTGAACAAGTCCTTCGATGCCTTCGTGTACACGAATAAATGCACCGAATGGAACAAGCTTTGTAACAACGCCAGGCACAACCTGATTGATTGTGTGTGTGCGAGCAAATGCTTGCCATGGATCTTCTTGTGTTGCCTTGAGTGAGAGTGATACACGCTCGCGCTCAAAATCAACTTCGAGAACTTCAACAGTTACTTCATCGCCAACTTCAACGACTTCACCTGGATGATCAATATGCTTCCAAGAAAGTTCTGAGACGTGAACAAGACCGTCTACGCCACCAAGGTCTACGAAAGCACCAAAGTTGACGATAGAAGATACAACGCCTGAACGTACTTGACCCTTTTGTAGTTGGTTCAAGAATGTTGTGCGTGATTCTGATTGTGTCTGCTCTAGGAATGCACGACGTGAAAGAACCACGTTATTGCGGTTCTTATCTAGTTCGATGATTCGAGCTTCAACCTGCTTGCCAATGTATGGCGTTAGATCGCGTACTCGACGCATCTCGACAAGTGATGCTGGCAAGAAGCCACGAAGACCGATATCAACAATGAGACCGCCCTTTACAACTTCAATAACAGTTCCGATAACAACTTCGTCGCGCTCTTTCTTTCCTTCGATATCTCCCCATGCGCGTTCGTACTGTGCGCGCTTCTTGGAAAGAATCAAGCGACCTTCTTTATCTTCTTTCTGCAAAACAAGAGCTTCGATGAGCTCTCCAACTTTAACAATTTCATTTGGATCTGCATCATGGCGAATTGATAATTCGCGAGAAGGGATTACGCCTTCTGTTTTGTATCCAATATCGACTAGTACTTCGTCGCGACCAACTTGAACGACTGTTCCTGAGACGAGATCTCCATCATTGAAATTTCTAATTGTTCCTTCGATTGCGGCCATAAAGTCGGCGGCTGATCCAATGTCATTTACTGCAATTACTGGTGAGGTTGTCAAAATGCTCCGTAGGGATAGATGAGTAGTAGGGACCAAATCTCCTTGATTTGGATTGGAGGCAAAGAGTACGGGTGGGTGATATCTAGGGTCAATTCCGTGCGGGAATTCATCTACAAGCACCTATCGACTATAGGATTCTAAGAATTATGAAGCGTTATCGGGAATTGCTGGCCATGCGCTTCGTCAAATCACTGATCATCAGCGCATTTCCTGCCCGCGTTGCCTACGGGATGATCGGACTTTGTATTTTCTTCAAAGTCGAACGTGAGACCAATTCAATTGCTATTGCTGGTCTTGCTATCGGGCTCAATGGAATTACTGGCGCACTCACCGCTGGAATACGTGGATCAATGTTGGATCGATGGGGACAGCGATGGCCTCTTCGAGTCTTTGTTCCATCGTATGCAGTACTGATCCTTGCACTCAATGCAATGCATTCACAAAATCTTATTTTGATTACTGCATTCATTCTGGGAATGACCGCTCCCCCGATAAATATTTCAGTAAGACCTTTATGGGTAGATATTGTTCCAAGAAGTTCACTTCGTACTGCATACGCACTCGATACAGTCAGCATGAATTCCGCTGTCGTGCTTGGCCCAATTCTTGCGACAACACTTTCCCTCTCTTCGCGTCCAGAGTTTGCCCTTATCGTTGCAGCCTTCTCGATGGCACTTGGTGGAGGCGCCTTAGCACTTCATCCAGTATCAAATGCTTGGATTCCTGAAAAAAAGGATAAAGGACAAGGGGCTCTTATAAAAAATAGAGCAATCCAGCTTTTGATGTTAGAAGGAATCTTTATTGGAATCGGTTGGGGTGCTTTCAATATTGCTATTCCTGCATTTGCAACTTTAGAAGAGGTTCCGTGGCGCACTGCCTGGATTCTTGCTTCTTTGGGCGTTGCAACTGTTATCGGTGGAATTCTTGGTGGCCTTGTTTCAAATAAAGTCTCTTCGCTCATTTCATGGCGCCGAATTTATTTGATGTGGGCAATCCTGACTATTCCACTCGCCTTTACTTATCCTGGCTGGAACATGGCAATTCTTGGTGCAGCTATCGGACTTGTCTCAGGCGCCGGACAAGTTTTCTATTTTGAAGTACTTGAAGCAGTTCGCCCTAAAGGTTCGCAAGCATCATCACTTGGTTGGATCTGGACAGTTGAAGGAACCTTTATGGCATTTGGAGCAGCGCTCAGCGGTTGGATCTGCGAGAACTATTCCCCGCGATACGCCTTGGGGCTTACATCGCTGATGACTCTCGTTGGTTTGTTAGTTATTTTCATTGGATGGCAACGCTTTCAACCTGCAAATAAGATTCCGACTGATGAAGAAGATCTCAGTGCGCAGCTTGATTCCACGTCTGACCAATTCCCGCACTGACATCAAGTGGTGCGCGAAGAGGATAAGCACTTCCCATTTCGCGGCGTACCAAGGTTGATAGAACTTCTTCCTCCCCTGCAACGACTTCTAAAATCAATTCATCGTGAATTTGAAGTAAGAGACGAGATTTCAAATTTTCTGCATCGATTGCAC
>CAIZPZ010000204.1:0-1559 GCA_903934975.1 uncultured Actinomycetes bacterium
AGATCCAGATGGCGCTGGCGTGCAGCGCGCAATCAAGTTTGCTCTGCGCGATTCAAACCTTTCAACAAAAGATATTTTCCATCTCAATGCTCATGCAACTTCTACTCCTGCCGGCGATGTTGCAGAAGCAAATGCACTGCGTGCGGCACTGGGCAGCGATGCTGATCATGTTGCTGTTTCTGCTACAAAATCTATGACTGGACATTTACTTGGCGGCGCTGGCGCAATCGAATCTGTATTTCTTGTAAAAGCGATTCAAGATCGTATGGCTCCCCCAACTATCAATATTGATAATTTAGATCCAGCAGTGAGTATCGATGTTGTTCGCGATAAGCCTCGCGCACTCCCTACTGGAGATATTGCTGCACTCAATGATTCTTTTGGTTTCGGTGGCCACAATGTTGTATTGGTCTTTAAGTCTCTATAACAATGACTACTGATCCGCGCGATCCACAGCTGCGCATTGAGCGCCTGCTCGACCCTTCCACAATTGAGTTACTGACTCCACGCGATTCTTCAGGAATGATTGCTGCGACAGGTGCAATCAAAGGAAATCGCGTAGTTGTATTTGCATCCGATGCGACAATTCAAGGTGGCGCACTTGGTGTTGAAGGCGCTCACGTAATTGTGAGTGCATACCGCGAAGCAATGGCAACGCAGTTACCAATTATTGGTTTGTGGCATTCAGGTGGTGCGCGTTTGCGCGATGGAGTCTCATCACTGAATGCCTTTGGTGAAGTTTTTCAATCTATTATTTTGGCCAGTGGCAAGATTCCTCAACTCTCATTAGTTCTTGGGCCGACAGCTGGTGGCGGCGCTTATGGGCCAGCAATGACAGATGTTGTTGTGCTTGCACCTGAAGGAAGAATTTTTGTAACAGGTCCTGATGTTGTAAAAAGTGTTACGGGTGAAAAAGTTGATATGGAAGGACTTGGCGGTCCAGATGCGCACCGTAAAAATAGTGGATTAGCCCACTTGATCGCTCATACCGAAGACGAAGCATTTGAAATGACTCGTGACCTTGCATCTCTCTTTGCTCATCAGGGCCATATCAATACCAAACTCAATGACTTTGATTTGGCCCCACTCGTTGCTGCAACAAATCGACGCGCATATGAAGTAACGCCTTTAGTAAATGCAATCTTGGATGCCGATGGTGAAAGACTGGAACTTCTAAAAATGTGGGCTGAAAATATGACAACAACGCTGGGTCGACTAGGTGGTCGAACTGTTGGTGTTATTGCCAATAATCCACAACATTTAGGTGGAGTTCTAGACTCTTCAGCAAGTGAGAAGGCAGCGCGATTTGTCCGCACATGTGACGCATTCGGTATTCCACTCATCGTTATTGCAGATGTTCCTGGATTCCTACCGGGTGCCGGCCAAGAATGGGAAGGCGCTGTTAGGCGTGGCGCAAAACTTCTTCACGCATTTGGCGAAGCTGTTGTTCCGCGTGTCACTTTGATTACACGCCGTGCATATGGCGGTGCTTACGTTGCAATGAATTCAAAGGCACTTGGTGCAACAAAAGTATTGGCATGGCCTGATGCCGAAGTATC
>CAIZPZ010000205.1:0-6163 GCA_903934975.1 uncultured Actinomycetes bacterium
ATGTCTAGTGATTCAACTGGACTTGTAATCACGATGCAAGGCCAACCAATAAATGCCTATTTCTCTTCATCTAGTGGAGGCCAAACAGAATCAGCTCTCAATGCTTGGGGGAGTGAGCGATTGTATGCATTGAGTGTTCCTGACTCTGCCAGTGCCGATATTGTCCTCAATCCTCGCTATGCACAATGGGATCGTACGGTTTCTCAAGAAGTTGTTGCTTTAGCATTTTTGCTTCCTGATGTTGTTACGGTGGAAATTGTAAGCAGAAATTCAACTGGAACAGTTGGAATGATAAAAGGTATTTCAAGTGCTGGAGTTGAAGTTCTATTGCGTGGAGAAACTTTTAGAAGTCGAACAAAGATTCCATCTGCTTGGTTTGAATTAGTCAGCGTGCAGAACTGAGTTGAGCCCACCCCACGAGCCAGTACGCATAACAACTTCTAAGCAACCATCTTGAGAATTTCGGCGAAACAATAAATTATTGGCACCAGAGAGAGTTCCAGCTTTTACAATCTCGCCATCAGGAAGTCTAACTTTTGCTGCAGCTGTGATGTATGTGCCTGCTTCGATAACACAATTTTCACCCAGAGAAATTCCAAGCCCTGAGTTAGCCCCAAGTAAACATTTCTTTCCAATTGAAATTACTTGCTTTCCACCACCGCTGAGTGTGCCCATAATCGATGCACCACCACCGATATCACTTCCATCATCGACAATAACGCCAGCAGAAATGCGTCCTTCAACCATGGAAGTACCTAGTGTTCCGGCATTGAAATTTATGAAACCTTCGTGCATCACTGTGGTGCCATGTGCAAGATGGGCGCCGAGTCGGACACGATCAGCATCGGCAATACGAACACCACTAGGTATGACGTAATCAACCATACGTGGGAATTTGTCGATTCCAAATACATTCACATTGCCGTATGCAGCCTTGAGTTTTGCGCGAGTAATTTCAAAACCTTCTACAGCGCACGGACCATAGGAGGTCCACACGACATTATTTAGAATTCCAAATATTCCATCGAGGTTGAGTCCATGGGGTTTCACGAGGCGATGTGAGAGCAAATGAAGGCGAAGATATGCATCACTAACAGAAGTTGGCGCTTTATCTAGATCAATCTCAACACTGACAAGTTCTTTTGAAACTCCACGAATCGCATCAATGCCAACTAACGCTTGTAGTTCAGAAGGCACGGCTGGTAGCGCACCAAGAGTTGGTTCCGGAAACCATGTATCTAGAACGACTCCGCCGGCGATTGTCGCTATTCCGTGGCCAGATGCTTGCATACTCATAAGCCAAGCCTAACCCCTATTCTTCTTCTCATGCGTATCGCCGTCTTTTGCTCCTCATCACCGACTATCGACAATAAATATGTCGAGCTGGCACATGAACTAGGTAAGGCTATCGGTGAAAAAAATTGGGAACTCGTCACAGGTGGCGGCCATATTTCCATGATGGGCGCAGTCGCACGCGGTGCTCGAGAACTTTCAGGAAAAACTATTGGCATAATTCCGCAAGCTCTAGTCGATATTGAATTTGCCGATCACGATAGCGATGAACTCCACATTGTTGAAACAATGGGTGAGCGTAAGGCCATGATTACAGATATTTCGCACGCTTTTATCACTATGCCAGGCGGAGCGGGCACCCTTGAAGAATTCTTTGAAATATGGGTTGGTCGGTATCTAAAATTTCATAATAAGCCAGTAATTATCTTAGATCCCTATGGCTTGTATTCACCGCTACATGAATTGATCATCCATCTTGAATCAGAAAACTTTATAAAGCCAGGAATGCGCGAACTTGTCACATGGTGCACAACAGTTGAGCAAGCCATTACAGCGTGTGCCTAAATGAATAACGCATTAGCAATCACTGTCAAACTTCCAGTCTCAATCGATAAAGCATGGGCAGCAATACAAGATTGGGAATCTCAAAGTAATTGGATGTTGCTTACCAAAGTGTGGGTGACCTCTGAAATCAGAGAAGGTATCGGTACTGAGATCGAGGCATTCACTGGTCTCATTCCGAGTAAGAAATTTTTTGGGATATTAGATTCGATGCGCGTGACACAATGGAATCCACCGTACTCTTGTGAAGTTTTACATACAGGAAAAATTATTAAGGGCACAGGACTATTCCGACTTGAGAAGATCAATGACACAGAAACTCTTTTCCATTGGTCAGAGATTGTGATTGCACCGCGAGCGCTCTTCTTGCTCACCCTTCCAGGCTTGTATCTCGGTGTGAGAATCTCTTTGAGCAGGTTTGCACGAGCCCTTGTAGGAACTGGCACACCAGGCGAGTAATCTCATCCATTATGAGCGAATCCCAAAGCGTCGCGCAGGCACTTGCCTCGCTGCCCGAGGAAGAGCGCATCATTTTGACAATGCACTTTTTGAAGTCAATGTCGGCGCAAGAGATTGCCACCGTGCTTGGAGTACCAGAACGCTCCGTTAGCGCCCTCATAATCAGCGGTAAAGGGCGAATCAGCCTCATTCTTGGCCTTTAGATCAGCACGATTTCGCGCAAGTGCGCTTTATGCGAGATACTTCTCCTCTTATACCCATGCTCGCTACGGCGCACTTCTGAGTGCGCGATGTGAGCCAACTAAGGAGTGACCAGATGGCTGCCATGAAACCCCGCACTGGCGATGGACCCATGGAAGTTACAAAAGAGGCTCGCTCCCTAGTCATGCGAATTCCACTCGAAGGTGGCGGACGTTTAGTTGTAGAAATGAATGCCGAAGAGGCAAATAATCTCAGCGCAGCGCTTCATGCAGCTGTTTCACTCATCAAAAAATAGAGCGTAGCTTTTAGCGCTATGAAAGATGCTTTTGCACAATCTGCACCGATAACTCTTGAAAGTGCTGTGCGCTCGCAAGCGATAGCGCTCTCCTATTCAAAGAATGAAAATAGTGAGTTTGTCATTGAAGGACCATCCAAACTAGTTTCTGCGATCGAAAAACACTTCGAACTTCTTCTCCTAGATGAACTTTCATTTTTCTCACCTTCAGGAAAAGCAGGCGAACTATTTGAAATTCCAGTAAGTGCAACTGATTCTGAGACCGAAAGAATTTTCCTAGTTGGTTTAGGCGATAAGAGTCTGGCTTCTATCCGACTTGCAGCTGCTGCAATTGGTCGAAAAGTCAGAGGTAAGAATATTAAAGTTTTTTCAGCATGTACTGATGGAGTACATGAATTGCATGCATTTGCTGTATCCATAACTTTAGGTGCGTATACATGGAATTTGAAGAGCGAAAAGGAAGAGAAGTACCCCGAGTTATTCATTGCAACTAATGATCAAGAGACTCTCGATGATGCAGTAGTTATTGCAAAATCTATCTGCCTTGCACGCGACCTTGTTCACACACCTTCGAATATCAAAAATCCAGCGTGGTTAGCGCAAGAAGCGGTAAAGCTCGGTAAAGAATTTGATTTTGAGGTCAAAGTTCTATCTGGCAAAGAACTTGCAGAGTTTGGCGGATTGCGTGCAGTTGGAAATTCATCACCAAAGCCTGGCCCCCGCTTCGTGCAACTTTCTTACCAACCTCGCAGTTCTAAGAAAAATGTGAATGCGCTTGAGCATGTTGTTTTAGTTGGCAAGGGAATTACCTTTGATACTGGCGGAGTTTCATTGAAGCGCCCGTATGACACCATGATTGCGATGAAGAGCGATATGGCAGGTGCAGCCGCAATTCTTGCAACGGTCAGTGCGATTGCTCAATTACAGCCAAAAGTGCGTGTTACCGCGCTTATGATGCTTGCAGAAAATGCATTATCTGGAACCTCGCAACGCCCAAGTGATGTCATCACACACTTTGGAGGAACTACCGTTGAAGTAATAAATACAGATGCTGAAGGTCGCTTGGTTTTAGCTGATGGTCTTGCATACGCTGATAAACATTTAGATCCTGATTACTTAGTAGATATCGCAACACTTACTGGTGCTGCAACACTTGGACTTGGCCGTCAATATGCCGCGATGTATACCCGTGATAGCGAACTAGCAAAAGAGTTAGTGGCTATTGGCGAAGAATCTGGTGACAAAGTTTGGCATATGCCACTTATCGATGACTATCAAGATTCACTTATCAGTGATATTGCTGATTTCAATCACACTGCAGATAAAGGCAAATATTCAGCAGGTTCTGTCACAGCCGCACTCTTTCTCGAAAAATTCGTAGGAGAACGCCGTTGGGTACATTTAGATATTGCTGGAACCGCACGTAGCGAAGTTGATTCAGGAGAGAACCCAAAAGGCGGAACCGGATACGGTGTTCGACTACTTACTGATTGGATAATGAGCCTGTGATGCGACAAGACCCACATGCATTTTCAGAGAGCTTTATCGCTGAAGATTTTGAAATGAGTCAAGCGCGTGCTCGAGGCGTTGAACTTGGTGTTGTTGATACAACTCCTGGTGCAGGTGCTTATCTGCGATTCTTGGCACATCTTCTCAAAGCACAATCAGTAGTTGAAGTTGGTACTGCTTCAGGTGTCGGCTCACTTTGGTTACTCAAAGGAATGATGAAGAGTGGAACTCTTACATCCATCGATGACGAGATGGAACATACTCAAATTGCAAAGCTTGCTCTACAAGATGCCGATATCGAACAATCTCGATTTAGATTGATCACTAATTCGATTCCTGATGTCATGACAAAATTGACTGATCGTGCCTACGATTTAGTCGTATTGCGCCACAATCCCGAAGATTTATCTTTTGTCATTGGAGAAGCGCATCGCATATTGCGCAGCGGGGGAGTACTAGTTATCGATAACTATTTTGGCGGATCTAAAGTTCAAGATCCTGCGCAAAGAGATGCTAAAACTGTGGCTCTTCGCGATGCTGGGAAGATTATTAGAGCAAACGCAGAGGATTGGGTAAGTTCACTCATTCCTACGGGAGATGGTTTGTTGCTTGCCACGAAGGTATAGCAGAATTACGCCATGAAGTTTCCTCGTGATAAAAAAAGAGGCGTCCCGACGCCTTGGTGGGAAACCCCAGTAAAGAAAAAATCTCACAATCTTAATCTGCTTTTTATTGCCGTCATCGCAGGAGTTATTGGTGGAATTTTGGGTTCGAATGCCTCCACTGGCTGGATTCCTTATCGCGCTAATTTAGTAAGTTCAAATAGCGCCATCGAAAGAAAACCAGATTCAGTTGCAGGAATTGCACAGCGAGTACTTCCATCTGTAGTTTCAATTGCGACAGAGTCAGATTCTGGCGCTGGAACTGGTTCAGGTTTCATCATTGATAGCGGTGGAATGATTCTTACGAATAATCATGTTGTTGACGATGTAGCACTCTATGGTGGAGAAATTACGGTAACACTCAATAATGGCCAAAGTTACGAAGGAACAATTGTTGGTCGAGATGCACCTTATGATCTCGCAGTTTTAAAGATTGCTGCGAATAATCTTCCAGCGCTGCAATTTGGAGATAGCGAAAAAGTAGCTGTGGGAGATTCAGTCATTGCAATCGGTTCCCCACTTGGTCTTTCAGGAACTGTCACTCTTGGCATTATTAGTGCAAAGAATCGCGCAGTGACTGCAGGTAGCGGTGGCTCTGAAAGCTCATTTATCAATGCACTGCAAACTGATGCAGCCATTAATCCAGGAAATTCTGGCGGTCCATTAGTAGATGCAACTGGTGCAGTAATTGGAGTCAACTCGGCAATTGCATCTCTTGGCGCATCATCGGGATCACAACTTGGTTCTATTGGTCTCGGTTTTGCAATTCCAATCAATCAAGCGCGCCGTACTGCAGAGCAACTCATCAAATCTGGCAAAGCCACATATCCGATAATGGGTCTCTCGTTGAATATGACATCAACTGGAAAAGGTGCACTGGTTGCAAATCAACCGAATGCGATTCTCAAAGGTGGACCAGCTGATAAAGCGGGAATACGCGGAGGAGATCTCATTACCCATTTCGAAGGTAAGGAAATCACAACTGCCGAGGAACTCATTGTTGCTGTGAGAGCGCAAGAAGTTGGCGACACCATCAAACTTAGATATTTCCGTAATGGTAAGAGCACGGAAGTATCGCTCACCCTCGTCGCTTCAACAAAGTAATGTGTAGTTCTGAGAAAGTACGGATAGGCTAATAACATGTTCTTTGATATTGGTGCAGGCGAAATTTTGGGCTTGGCAA
>CAIZPZ010000206.1:0-2679 GCA_903934975.1 uncultured Actinomycetes bacterium
AAGGGAGTCACGCGACCTGTGCGACCAACGCTGACTTTTATGTCGAGTAATTTTGTGACAACTTCTTCAGGTGGGTACTTATATGCAATAGCCCATTTTGGTGCACGAGATGTGAAACCAAGTTTTTCTTGAGATGCGATTGAATCTACTTTGATAACTACGCCATCTATTTCATGTTCCACATCGTGGCGATGCTCGTTGTAATAAGAGATGAATTTTTCAACGTCGGCCCGTGTTGAGCAGACTTTGAACCGCTCACTCGTTGGAAGACCAAGTTTTGCAAGCAAACCATACGCATCACTTTGCGAGTCGAATGAAATATCTTCTCGCGCTCCGATTCCATGAACTACCAAACTCAATGGGCGCGAAGCTGTAACTCGTGGATCTTTTTGACGAAGGGAACCTGCAGCGCCATTTCGCGGATTAGCAAAGAGCGCCTTACCGGCCTCTTCTAAGGATTCATTGAGTTCATTGAATGCAGCGAGTGGAAAGAAGACTTCACCACGAACTTCAATAAGGGATGGGATTTCTTTTCCGCTGAGTTGATGTGGCAATACTTTTATGGTCTTTACATTCAGCGTTACATCTTCACCAGTTACACCGTTACCACGTGTGAGACCACGAACTAATTGACCATTTTCATAAGTCAGGTTGATAGCAAGGCCATCTACTTTGAGCTCACATAGATAGGAAGGTTTCTCAATCTCTTTTTCAACGCGATCAAACCAAGAAGCAAGTTCGTCTAGGTCAAAAACATTATCCAAACTCA
This sequence comes from uncultured Actinomycetes bacterium, assembly GCA_903934975.1. Taxonomy (GTDB): domain Bacteria; phylum Actinomycetota; class Actinomycetes; order Nanopelagicales; family Nanopelagicaceae; genus Planktophila. The sequence continues at coordinate 770 of CAIZPZ010000206.1, forward strand.
TCATCTTTTCAATGTGATCGCGTTGTTCAAACTGAGTTGAGAATCCCCCGCCAACTTTGAGAGAGGGAGAATCTGGTGCTAATAGCTCTGGGTGTTTGCTCTCAAGTTGAGATAATTCTCCGAGCAGAGCATCGAATTGAGCATCTGTGATTGTTGGCTTATCTAAGACGTAATACTTGAACTGATGCTCACGAATCTCATTAGTGAGTTCATCGATTCGATGTCTTGCTGTGTTGCTCACTAGTTAGTCTCACAAATTGTTGCTGAGCCAACGACGCGATCACCATCGTAAATAACCATCGCTTGACCAGTTGCTAATCCTAAAAGAGCTTCATCTAATTGCGCATGCAAGTTTGTTCCATCAAAGAAGTAAGTGCATGGCAGTGCTTGTCCGTGTGCGCGAATCTGTACAAAACCTCGTGTCGGTGTAGATGTAACTGCGGCTCCACACCACACAGGGCGCTCACCTTTCATAGATGTAATAGCTAATTCTTCGCGCGAACCAACTACGACAGTATTTGAGACAGGTTCGATTTTTAGAACGAAGCGAGGAGATCCATCAACAGTTGGCACCGTGAGACCTAAACCTTTTCGCTGACCAATTGTGTATGTGTATGCACCTTTGTGCTCACCAATCTTTGTGCCGCTCTGATCAACGATTGGTCCCGTTTCACTTCCTAATCGATCGCGCAACCAACCTGCGTTATCACCCGATGGAACAAAACAAATATCGTGACTATCTGGTTTTTCTGCAACTGCTAAACCGCGCTCTGCTGCCTCTTTGCGGATATCTACTTTTGTTGTATCTCCTAATGGAAATATCGCACCAGCAATTTGTTCAACAGTGAGAACTGAGAGCACGTATGACTGATCCTTGGAGATATCAATTGCACGATGCAGGGTCTTGCCCTCTGGAGATATTTGAGTACGTGCATAGTGACCAGTGACAACACCATCGAATCCCATGGCTCTCGCACGATCTAAGACAGCTGCAAACTTTATTTTTTCATTACAGCGCAGGCAGGGATTGGGAGTACGACCTTGTGCATATTCAGCAAGAAAATCTTCGACGACTCCATCATGGAATTCTTCGGCCATATCCCAGATATAGAAAGGAATACCAATGACATCGGCTGCGCGACGCGCATCATGTGAATCTTCAATCGTGCAACAACCTCGCGCACCTGAGCGATATTTCTGCGGATTAGCCGATAACGCTAAATGCACACCGATTACTTCATGTCCCGCCTCAACTGCGCGCGCGGCAGCAACTGCTGAATCAACTCCACCACTCATTGCTGCAATTAGTTTCATGAAAGATTCGCCGCCCGTCCACGAGCAATCACATCAGGTAGTACTGACAAAACGTAATCAATATCGCTCTGTGTAGTCGATGCACCGAGTGAGAAACGTAAAGAAGATTGTGCTGTTTTTTCAGTATGTCCCATAGCTAATAAGACATGGCTGGCTTCATGCACGCCTGCACTGCACGCTGATCCTGTTGAGCAAGAAACATTGGCGCTATCCATGAGCAGAAGAAGAGTGTCACTTTGTGTTCCCGGAAAAGTGAAGTTCACGATTCCTGGAAGTCGAGCAGATTTTGCGCCATTGAGAATTGCATCTGGTAAAAGAGCATGAACGCTAGAGATGAAAAAGTCGCGTAATTTTGTAACTGCATCAGATAGATATTGATGGGATGCAATTGCCGTTGCAAATGCAACGATTGATGGAGTGTTGAGCGTTCCGCTTCGAATTTCGCGCTCTTGTCCCCCGCCATGTAATAGTGCGGGGATTTCAATTCCGCGCTTGAGCACGAGTGCACCTATTCCTAGCGGCCCACCAATTTTATGCGCACTCAACGTCAGTGATGTCAGACCGAGTTCTGAAAATGAAAGTGGAACTTTTCCAAA
>CAIZPZ010000207.1:0-1552 GCA_903934975.1 uncultured Actinomycetes bacterium
AATTTCTATTTCAGCCTCATCGCTTCGAGGAGATAGTTTTCCAAAGGAAGAACTAGCAACACGTGTCACCGTTCCACTTGGGGCTGTGAGTTCGCAGCCCGCGGTATCTAGCGCTTCTAGAAACCAATTCCAGCCATTTTCTGGCAGCATGGGATCTTCTTGCATAATGGAATCAACATCGGCTCGAACAAATGTCACACAGCGATATTCACCATCCCATGTGTCTTGTCCGCCTGGTTCGTGCAATAAAACAAAGCGCCCTGATGCAACTTCATCTTCGGCATCGCCAAGCAAACCATTGCTGACATCGGCTGAGAATGCGAAGGAATATGTTGCAAGTTTTTGTGGGGCAGGAACTTCTTCTAAAATAATTTCAGATCGTGGAGTAAATGTGCGTACCAAATCAATCATTCGATTGAATTCGTTGATATCCACTCTCTAAATGTAAAGAATGCAGTGCGCGATATGTGGGAGGCTGGGCTGTAACCTTGCTCAATGGCTACTTTGCTCGCACTCATCTCTAGTCTTTTATGGGGTAGCGCTGATTTTGAAGCAGGACGCCTTAGTAAAAGATATCCAGCACTTGTGGTTCTAGGCATTAGTCAAATTATTGGTTTGTTCACAGGAATCTTAATCATCATTATTTCTGGTGGATGGATTGCACCATCTATTTCAACAGCTAGTTATTTCATTCCTGGAATATGCGCGGGTATCACTGGTTATTTAGGTCTGCTCTGTTTATATGCTGGTTTATCAACTGGTCGAATGGGTGTTGTCTCACCAATTAGCGCACTCGGTGCAATTATTCCGCTTAGTTATGCAATTTATAACGGTGATCGTTTATCTCTGATCACAACGATTGGTGTTGTATTAGCGCTCACTGGTGCATTTTGTGCGAGTGGACCAGAACTAGGAAATGGTCTACCTATCAAGCCACTCATCCTCGCACTTGGTGCAATGTTTGGTTTTGGCATCACTCTTATCTTTATGTCAATCGGCTCGCAAATTAGTTCGCTGATGACAATGACAACGATGCGAGCAGCAACTGCCGTTCTCACTCTTTCATTGTTCTGGAAATTTAGAGGTATCGGATCAATATCTCCATCGCTCTACCCGCGATTTATTCTGGTCGGCGTTGCAGATTTTCTCGCGAACCTACTACTAGGCGTTGCCTGCACCAAAGGTTTGGTCTCACTTGCAATGGTGCTTGGCTCTCTCTATCCCGTTGCAACAGTTGTTCTCGCCTACAAATTACTACATGAGCGCCTACACAAAGTTCAATACGTTGGCGTTGCCCTTGCTGTTGCAGGAGTTGCGATTATTTCTGCTTTTTGATTGCGTGATAGAAAAAAGTTCCATCTTCTTCACTTATTTCATAAGAATCAAAGCGCGCAATGAGTTCTTTCCAATCAATAAATCCTTCTCCACCAGTCTCTGGCGTAACACTGAGTTCTAAGCCATCTAATAAATTTGCATCAACTAATTCAGAGATCATCGAGTAACCACCCTCAATGAGGATATTGGGGCCAAACTTTCGCGTTGCTCTCCCCAC
>CAIZPZ010000208.1:0-6317 GCA_903934975.1 uncultured Actinomycetes bacterium
CCACAATCAACACATTCGTCAGGTTGGATGTAGAGCATGCGATTACCTTCGTAGATACAGTCCACAGGACATTCTTCGATGCAAGATTTATCTTTTACATCGACGCATGGCTCGGCAATCACGTAGGTCACGGTAGGGCTCCTTCATCCATAGTAAATAACTCCCTGATTCTAATCACAAAGTAGAAGAAGGTGCGAGATGAGGCTGGGCGATTATCGTTATCCCATGAAGTGGACTGGTGCTACGGGGTTGATGGATCACATTGGTAAGCGCCTTACTATCCGTCTGCATGAAGCCAGTGGTGGATACAGAGATATTGTCGGAATTCTGGAATCGCCATCAACGCTTCGCCACAAAGATGGACGCGAAATCACTTTCTCTCAGAATGAGATTGCGATTTACCGCGAGATTATTCCCCTTCCAGAAAGTGCTGGGAAAGGTGCGCCGCTTTCCATTCGAATAATTGAACTTGAGAAATTACTCAATTCAACATGGAGCGCAACCGAACAGATTATGCATGGGCAATGGCTTTTTCGCGCAAGCGGCAAATACACCATGCGTGCTAATTCAGTATTGCCACAAGGTGCTCCCCCTTTTGGGCAACCAGAAAAAAACATTGAGGAAGCAGTCAATGATGTAATCACTTTTTATGCAGATCGCGATCTTGAACCAATATTCCATCTGCCCTTACCGTTATACGAAGAGTTATTCAATTATTTGTTAGCGCACGGATGGAAAGAAAAGCTCAGGGCGCAAGTCCATGTTATTGACATACCAGAATCAGATATTCATTCAGATTTAGTTCTTGAAGTTAGCCACACATGCAATTCTGAATGGCTTTCGGTCCAAGGCGATGAAAAATTATTGGATCTTATGGATAAAACCCAAGCGCTTTACTATATTTTGAAAAAGCAGAACACTCCTGTTGCTGTTCTTCGGGCAGGAATACGCGATGATTGGGCGGTAATCTCACGATTATTTGTAAAGCCTGAATATCGTGGACTCAAACTTAGTCAGGAATTAATGATTCTGGCATTTCGCAATCTTCATGCAGCTGGAATTAGAAAAGCAGCCCTTCAAGTCGATATCTCTAATGCGCCAGCAATTGCTCTTTATAAAGGCTTAGGTTTTAGACAACATCATGAATATTCTTATGTAGTGCGAAATAGCGAGTCTTGATATGCGACTTTCCATGTATGACACTGCAAGTCGAGAAGTTCAAGAAATTGCACCAGGTAAAGACTCTATTTCGATGTATTGCTGTGGACCTACTGTCTATAGAGATGCCCACGTAGGCAATCTGCGCACTTTCATACTCTCGGATTTGATACAACGGACTCTCAAGCTTCAAGGATCTTCAGTAAAGCTAATTCAAAACATCACTGATGTTGGCCATATGGCCGATGATGTAACTGTTGAAGACAAAGTATTGCAGCAAGCAAAAAAAGAGAATATCGATCCCTTTGAAATTGCACGCAAGTATGAAGCGAAATTTCATCAAGATTTAGCACTTCTCAATATCGAACCTGCCGCTAAATATCCGCGTGCGAGTGAAACTATTGACTTGATGCAAGAAATGATTGCAAAACTTATTGAAAACTCTTTTGCCTATGTTGGTTCAGATTCGAATGTCTATTTCTCGGTCAAATCATTTGCAAGTTACGGTGCAATTAGTGGAAATAAAATTGACTCTCTCCAGCCCGGGCATAGATATGAGAACACCGATGAAGGTGGAAAACTTTTCCATGCCGATTGGGCGCTATGGAAAAGTGCTGGAGATCGAACACAAATGATCTGGGATTCCCCTTGGGGGCCAGGATTTCCGGGTTGGCATATTGAATGCTCTGCCATGTCAATGGACCTTTTAGATAATCATGTTGATGTGCACGTAGGCGGAATAGATTTACGTTTTCCGCATCATGAGAATGAGCGAGCTCAGTCAAATGCCACAACCCAGAGTGAAAGTGTTGCACTTTGGGTACATGGAGAACATTTACTTTTCGAAGGTAGAAAGATGTCTAAGAGTGCAGGCAACGTAATCTTGCTCTCTGATATCACTGCCAGTGGAATAGATCCTTTGGCGCTTCGATTAGTTATACAAGAGAATCGCTATCGATCACAAATGGATTTAACGTGGGATTCGATTGAATCAGCATCGATTACTCTCAAAAGATGGCATAAAAAAATGGAACACTGGGGTTCAAGTCTGATTGTGAAAAAAGATGAGGAGATTTACTCATCGTTTATGAATGACCTTGATACACCGCGTGCCATTCAAAGATTGCGCGCTATTGAACGAGATATCTCCATGAGCGATGAAATGAAGCGTGCAATATTTCTTTATGCCGATCAAGTTCTAGCGTTGGGCCTAGATGTAGATAAATCGGTCGTGGTGTTACCTGAAAATTGCGAAGCCTTACTTGCACAGCGAGAAGTTGCACGATCTAGTAAGGATTGGGCACGAAGTGATGCGCTTCGAGATGAACTTGCAGCGTTAGGCATTCTTGTTAGCGACACTTCCCAAGGGCAAGAATGGGAATACATCTAAGGCGCTAGAGCAACTGCTGCAAAAATTGCAATAAATCCGATATTTATAAGTGCGCTACCTATTGCATCTCCTTGGATGAGAATTTCATTACTCAGCCCTGGAGTGCCGCCTCGCAGAACAATAATCACCCAGACGAATCCAGCAATAACTTTGAGATATCTTCTGCCCCATGTTCGCCCGATTGCCCAGATTCCTACCATTGAAGAAACTAGAGCAAATAGAAATCCAAAAGGTGGCAAGACTAAATGCAAAAGAATAGAACCAAGAGCTAGAAGGGCTCCAATAATTATCGAATAGATAACTCTCATCTATAAATTCACGCCTGCAAAAAGATCTGTTTCGCGTCCTTGATCGTTGAAAGGTTCTGCTTTATCTCCCAGAACAAGCGTGTAGTACTCATCTCCCCATATTTGTAATCCAAGATTATTTGAGAGTGCAAAAAAGGGACCATCCGTTGATATCTGAGTTTCATGTGCTTTCATTGCATCCAATTTATGTTGCACATAATTTCCGCCATCAATAAGAGTTGTTACAAATTTGTCATCTTTAGCAAATGGAAGATCATCTACACTTTCGGCTCCAAAGAAGTCTGAACCAAGTTCTTTCATCTTTTCAATGCCTTCAGCGAGGACAGATTTAGGCATCGTGTTCCAATAAACTTTCTGAACTTTCCATTTATCGGCAAGTTCAACTGCACGCATAGCAACGCGATGAGCTTGAATGTGATCCGGATGTCCGTATCCACCAATTTCGTCATAAGTAATGACTACATGAGGTTTTACTTCATGAATTACCTTCACAAGTATTTGAGCAGCAGTATCAAGATCTGCTTGCCAAAAAACATCTGGGCGCTTATTCGGTTCAGTATCCATCATGCCGCTATCTCGAAAACTTTTGTCAGGTGCACCAAGAAATCTAAAATCAGTGATTCCAAGTGCTTGCATTGCATTAGCTAATTCAACTTCGCGATGCTTGCCTAATCCATCGTCTACTCCGCTAGCAAGATGAGCAAGGGCTGGTACTAGGACTTCACCTTCTTCTCCGCGTGTACACGTCACGAGGGTTACTTGGGCACCTAAATCTGCGTAAAGAGCCATCGTCGCTCCATTATTTATTGTTTCATCATCGGGATGTGCGTGTACTAGAAGTAGTCGATAACCCTCGTATGAAGCGCGCATATTCTTCTTTCGTTGATATTAGTAAATAGGTAGCGAAGGATCAATCTGTTTGACCCATGCGACAACTCCACCACTGACATGAGTTGCATCGCTAAATCCTGCATTCTTGAGAACAGCCAGGCATTCAGCAGATCGCACACCAGATTTGCAGTGCAAAATAATTGGTTTATCTTGCGGCAATGCGGCAAGTGCGCTTCCATCGATAAATCCTTGCTTAGGTATCAAAGTTGCGCCAGGAATTTTCACGATATCCCATTCACTTGGTTCGCGAACATCAACTAAAAAGAATTTTTCATGACTATCCATCTTCTCTTTTAGAGTCGTGACAGAGATAGTTGAATCTTTGACAGCCATCTCGGCTGCATCTGTTAGTACGCCACAAAATGCTTCATAGTCTGGAAGAAGAGCAGTCTGTGTTGGCTTATCTCCACACAATGGACAGTTAGGGTCTTTGCGAACCTTTATTTTTCGATATGACATTTCGAGTGCGTCATAAATCATGAGAGAACCAATAAGTGGTTCGCCAATACCTGTAATGACTTTGATGGCCTCTGTTGTTTGTATCGAACCAATTGATGCACACAGAACACCGAGTACGCCACCTTCTGCGCAACTTGGCACCATACCTGGTGGCGGTGGCTCTGGATAAAGGCATCGATAACAAGGTCCGTATTCGGCCCAAAAAACACTTGCCTGCCCATCAAAGCGATAAATAGATCCCCATACATAAGGTTTCTTGAGAAGTACGCAAGCATCATTGACTAAATATCGAGTTGCAAAATTATCTGTGCCATCAACAATAATGTCGTACTGAGAAAAAATCTCCATAACATTTGAAGTATCAAGACGTAATTCGTGAGTAATGACATTTACAAAAGGATTAATCTCTGCGATTTTCTCTTTCGCGCTGAGCGCTTTACTCTTTCCGATATCAGATTGCCCATGGATAATTTGGCGCTGCAAATTTGATTCATCAACGGTATCAAATTCAACAATTCCGATAGTGCCCACTCCTGCTGCAGCTAAATACATCAGTGCGGGTGATCCCAGTCCGCCTGCTCCTACACACAAGACTTTTGCATTCATAAGTCGTTGTTGTCCTGCCATAGCAAGATCAGGAATTATCAAGTGGCGGCTATAGCGACGCACCTCATCAACGGTAAGTGCTGGACCGGGAGAAACTAGCGGAGGAATTTTCATTATGCGCCATTCTGCCACGCGAAGAGTGGGCACCGCCAATTAGATAGTGCAAATGATTTGCACTTTCATTAGCGCTTTATCGCAATGTGGCTCTACCATTACCCCGATGACAAGCACACAAGAGCGCAAGGACGATATCCCAAAGGATAAAGCTCGCCTTCCCCGCGATGAGAGACGCGCAATTTTGCTCTCTGCGGCACTTGAAGTTTTTACAGCTGCTGGATATCACGCCGCTGCAATGGATGAAATTGCAGATCGCGCGGGAGTCAGTAAGCCGGTTCTCTACCAACATTTTCCATCAAAGCTTGATCTTTATTTAGCGGTACTCGATGTACATATTGATTCATTAGTTTTTGAAATTCAGAAAGCAATCGCCTCTACACCTGATAATGCAAGTCGAGTGCGTGCAACAGTTGTTGCATATTTTGCATTTATCGAAAGTGAGGGCGAAGCATTTCGTCTCCTATTTGAAAGTGATATGAGTGTTGAGCCAGCAGTGCGCGAACGTCTAACGCGAATGACATATGACTGTGCCGCTGCAGCAAGTGCCGTAATTTCAGTTGATACTGGCTTACCAAAAGAGGCTGCAATGCTTCTTGGCGTTGGAATGATTGGATATGCCCAAGTTACAGCGCGACATTGGTTAGAGCGCGATAGTAAACTCACTCGCCAGCAGGCTGTTGATTTAGTCGAAAATCTCATGTGGCGAGGTATTTCAGGATTTCCACGTAATCAATAATTTATTTGCGCACAGTGCGCGGTAATTGCAGATACTTCCCACCGATAGGATTAGCACTATGACAACTAAGAAGAGCCAAACGAGCCACAATAGCGAAGTACGTATCGCAGTTACATACGTCAGTGGCGACCTCACATTTGAATGCCCCCTCAGCCCTGCCGATATTCGCGCTGCAGTTGCAACTGCGCTTTCTTCAGGTAAGCCACTAGAACTTACAGATATTCGCGGCCACGAAATTATTGTTCCTGCCGACAAAATTGCTTTTGTTGAAGTTGGTAATCCTGCGGCTCGTCGTGTGGGCTTCGGCGCACTCTAAGGTGAGTAAAACTTTTGCTGATCTCCCTCTTCGCCGTGAAACGATAGAAGCACTCAACACTCACGGCTTTACATCTCCATTTCCGATTCAAGAAATGGTTCTACCAATCGCACTTAGCGATGGGGATGTAATTGGGCAAGCAAAGACTGGAACTGGAAAAACACTCGCTTTTGGAATTCCACTCATTGAAAAAGTCATTGCTCCACTTGATTCGCAATGGGCTGACTTTGAGAATAAAGGTCTCCCCCAAGTTTTAGTCGTTGTACCAACTCGCGAACTCTGTGTGCAGGTAACAAAAGATATTGATGAACTAGCCAATAATCGTGGGATTAGAAC
>CAIZPZ010000209.1:0-2944 GCA_903934975.1 uncultured Actinomycetes bacterium
CTTGCACTCTTCGGTCTCGTTCTCGCATTCGTTCTCTAATAGCAAACGCACTAACTAAAGAGCTAATAGAAGAGAGTAAAAATGTCTAAATCAGTGATCTTGGCTGCAGGAGAGAAAATCAATCCGCTAGTTCCGCACACAGCAGAACTAATCGTCGGAACGATTGCATTCACTCTTCTCTTCCTTGTCTTGAGAAGCAAAGTTGTGCCGATGTTTGAAAAAGCATTTACGGCGCGTACTGAAGCGATTCAAGGTGGCATGGAGCGTGCAGAAAAAGCACAGCTCGAAGCACAGCGCGCACTAGTTCAATACAACGAACAGTTAGCAAAAGCACGCGAAGAAGCACAAACACTTCGCGAAGAAGCACGCGTTCAAGGATCAGCCATTGTTGAAGAACTTCGCGCTAAAGCTCAGGAAGAAGCAGCACGCATTACTGCAGCTGCACACGCATCCATTGAGGCAGAGCGTCAACAAGCAGTGACTTCACTTCGCAATGAAGTTGGAACTCTTGCAGTTGAACTCGCATCAAAGATCGTCGGAGAAGCACTAGAAGACCAGGCCCGTCAATCACGCATCGTGGATCGCTTCCTTGATGATTTAGAGAAGTCCAAGAAGTAAGTAAAGGAAACAGGAACTAGTAATGAGAAATCACTTCGGTGGCAGAAGCCGTCAATCACTTGTGGTTGCACGTGGCTTCATTGATGCTGCAGCAAAAGGCTCAACAGCCGATGCTGCATCTGCACTCTCCACTGAACTCTTCTTTATTACTTCAGTTCTTAGTTCAAACATCTCATTGCGTCGAGCGGTCAATGACCCTTCACGTGATGCGAAATCAAAGGCAGTACTGCTTAAGGAAATTTTCGGAAAGAGCGTTGGCGCATCTGCACTAAACGTAATCACTGGCGTCAGTGAGCTGCGCTGGTCAGCCTCTTCCGATCTTGTAGAAGTACTAGAACAACTAGCAATCGAAGCGGAAGCATCAGCTGCAAATATCGCAAATGAATTAGATCGAGTAGAAAGCGAGCTCTTTACAGTAGCTCGCGCTATCTCAACATCTTTTGAATTGCGTAGCGCCTTGATCACCGCAGGAGCAGGTAAAGCCAAGTCAGCTCTCATCGCAGATCTACTTGGAAAGAACTCATCATCATCGACAATCAAACTCGTTAACCACGTCGTAAATAACTGGCGTGCACGCAGTGTTGAAGCAGCTTTTGATGATTACCAATACGCACTTGCTGCACGTCGCAACCGCCTCATCGCAGTTGCTCGCACAGCAGTAGCGCTTTCATCTGCTCAGTACGACCGCTTAGTGGCAGCACTAACGCAACAACTTGGCCAACCAGTTCGCGTAAATGTTGAAGTTGATCCATCTGTAATCGGTGGACTTTCAGTCAAATTTGCTGACGAATTAGTTGATGGAACGCTCGTAAATCGCATCGCATCAGCAGGTCGCACACTTGCTGGTAAGAGTGCGTAAAGAAGATTTAACTAGAGAAGAAAAAGGAAAAGGGAGAAAAAAATGGCGGAGCTAACGATCCGACCTGATGAAATCCGTGATGCACTCGCGAATTTTGTTAAGTCATACGATCCAGGCGTTGCAGCTCGAGACGAAGTAGGAACTGTTAGCCAAGCTGGTGACGGTATTGCTCGCGTCGAAGGTCTGCCTTCAACAATGGCGAACGAACTCTTGAAGTTTGAGAACGGAACGCTAGGACTTGCACTCAACCTCGACGTCCGCGAAATCGGTGTTGTTATCTTGGGTGGTTACGAAGGAATTGAAGAAGGAACATCAGTACGCGGAACAGGTGAAGTTCTCTCCGTTCCAGTTGGTGATGCATTCCTTGGTCGCGTGGTTGATCCACTCGGTCGTCCAATCGATGGCAAAGGCGAAATTAAAGCTGATGCACGTCGCGCACTTGAATTGCAGGCTCCCTCTGTAGTTCAACGTCAACCAGTTAAGGAACCACTTGCAACTGGTATTAAAGCTATTGACTCAATGACTGCGATTGGTCGTGGACAGCGTCAGTTGATTATCGGTGACCGCCAAACCGGTAAGACAGCTGTTGCAATTGACACAATCATTAACCAACGCGAAAACTGGAAGTCTGGAGATCCGAAGAAGCAGGTAAAGTGCATTTACGTTGCTATTGGTCAAAAGGGTTCAACAATTGCATCCGTTAAGGGTGCACTTGAAGAAGCTGGTGCAATGGAATACACAACCATCGTTGCATCGCCTGCATCAGATCCAGCAGGATTTAAATACCTCGCTCCTTACACCGGTTCTGCAATTGGTCAGCACTGGATGTACAAGGGCGAGCACGTTCTTATTGTTTTTGATGATTTATCAAAGCAAGCTGAGGCTTATCGTTCAGTCTCATTGTTGCTACGTCGTCCACCAGGTCGCGAAGCGTACCCAGGCGATGTTTTCTACTTGCACTCACGTCTTCTAGAACGTTGCGCAAAACTCTCAGACGAGTTGGGCGGCGGTTCAATGACTGGACTTCCAATTATTGAAACAAAGGGAAATGACGTATCTGCGTTTATTCCTACAAACGTTATTTCTATTACAGATGGTCAGTGCTTCCTTGAAACAGATCTCTTTAACGCAGGCGTACGCCCAGCGATTAACGTAGGTGTTTCTGTTTCTCGTGTTGGTGGTTCAGCTCAGACAAAGGCGATGAAGAAGATCGCTGGTCGTTTGCGTCTTGACCTTGCACAGTTCCGTGAACTCGAAGCATTCGCTGCTTTCGGTTCGGATCTAGATGCGGCATCAAAAGCGCAACTAGAGCGCGGTGCTCGCATGGTTGAACTTCTAAAGCAAGGTCAGTACTCACCTTATTCAGTAGAACGCCAAGTAGTTTCAATTTGGGCCGGTACTTCAGGCAAGCTCGACGATGTGGCAGTTGCTGACATCCGTCGCTTCGAGGCTGAACTACTTGAATTC
>CAIZPZ010000210.1:0-3771 GCA_903934975.1 uncultured Actinomycetes bacterium
CCCGGTCCCATTCCGAACCCGGAAGTTAAGCCTCTCAGCGTCGATGGTACTGCAAGGGTGACCTTGTGGGAGAGTAGAACGTCGCCGGACTTCTTTTATAAAAAGGGGCGCTTTAACGAGCGCCCCTTTTTTATTTCTCTAGAATGTTTTTGTTGAACGAATAACTGATGAGCAAATAAATTGAAATGGTTGATGAAGGAGTAACGAATGGAATCTCGAGGAAACTCATCCGGACGTCCTCCGCAAAAAAGATCGAGTGATCGACCATCAAGTGGGCGACCTTCACATGATCGAGCAAGCAGCGATAGAAGTGAGCGACCTGCTCGCGGTGGAAGTTCATCGCGCCCTGGTGCACCACGACAAACTCGCGATGGCTCAGATCCACGCGGTGCGCGTCCGGCACCAGTAGATCGCGATCAATCACGACTTCGTCCACGTATTTTTGAACCTGATATTCCTGAAGAAGTTACAGGTGAAGAGTTAGAAAAAACTGTTCGCGCAGAATTGCTTAGTCTTTCTGCCGAGAATGCAAAAGTAGTCTCACGCCATCTTGTCTGCGTAAATATGTATATGGATAGTGATCCGCAATTAGCACATAAACATGGAATTGCTGCGGCGCATCATGCTGGTCGTCTAGCAGTTGTGCGTGAAAGTGCTGGTTATGCCGCATATCGTGCAGGTCATTACGAGATTGCACTCAAAGAATTACGTGCCTCCAATCGAATTTCTGGTGATGTGAGCATGTGGCCAGTGATGGCAGATTGCGAGAGAGGCCTTGGAAACCCTTTGAAAGCACTGGCATTAGCAGGTTCACCAGAAGTAAAGAAACTTGGTAAAGCCGAAGAGATTGAAATGCGTATTGTTGCATCAGGTGCGCGTCGTGATCTTGGTGAAAGTGATGCCGCAGTAATCACGCTGACCTGTAAAGAATTGAAGAATGAAAGTGAAGAGTGGTCTGTACGACTTCGCTATGCATATGCCGATGCCCTAGCTCATGCGGGTCGAAAAGAAGAAGCGCGTGAATGGTTTATCAAGTGTGCAGAAATAGATCGTGAAGAGATCACAGATGCATCTGAAAGAGTGGATGAGTAGTTCTCCACAGAAGGTGAAAATACTGGCGCCATTGTCAGAGGCTAAAGAGATGATGGGACTCCTTTACGAATGGAGTTCTAATGAGTGTAGCTAGCAAGAAGAAAATTGCAGACGAAGAAGAGTTGCCCGACTACTCACTCAATGATGTTCTACTGCGAGGCCGTGTATCTGCAAAAGCAGTCGAAAAGGAATTGCCCAGTGGAGATAAGGTTGTTGAGTTCCGCCTTATCGTGACCAGACTTGAGAGCACTGGCGTCGACACTCTTGATATCGCTGCATGGAGTTCGAAAATCCGCAGACAGGCCCTTGCCCTCAAAGATGATGAATGGGTTGAAATCTCCGGTGCCATTCACAGAAGATTTTGGAAAAGCCCTACAGGGGTGGCTAGTCGTTGGCAGGTTGAAGCAGTCGGGATAAGCAAGATTTAGGTAGGCTAGGAAGTAGACGGGGTCGCAGATCTCATTTCACTTTGATTTTGGAGCACCATGGCTAATGATCTTTTTAGCACTTTACGCACGTATCTCACAAAGGTGAGCGAGGGAGAAAAATCTCCAGCGGAAATCGCCGCAGCGCTCAATGTGTGGGTGCGTGAGAGCGGAGAGGCTCTCAAATCCAAAATCGAGGAAGAAGTTGAGAGCTCAGTCTCGAAAATGGGTTTCGTGAAAAGAGAAGAATTTGATGAACTCAAGCGCAAATTCGATGATCTGACTTCGCAGAGCGCACCAAAAAAGGCGACGAGTACAAGTGCTGGAAAAAAGAGTTCAACTAAGAAGTCAGCAACTAAAAAGGTTGCTTCCACTTCAGCTTCGACTAAGAAGAGTGTTACAAAGAAAAGTTCTTCTAAAAAGGTAAGGAAATCTGCCTAATGGAAAATAACGAAATCGCACAAGAAAATACTCTCGCCGATGAGGTTCGCAGTGAACTCTCGGAGATTGATTCCTTAGATATAACCGAGCATGCAGAGCGTTTTGAGAATTTACATAAAAAGTTGCATGAAGCTCTTACGACTATTGATGGTCTCTAATTTAGAAAAATGAAGACACGCTTAGATGCCGAATTGGTGAGGCGCGAATTGGCGCGCTCTCGCGATCAAGCGGCAGATCTCATTGAGAAGCGTTCAGTTTTAGTCAATGGAATTCCTGCAACAAAGCCGGCAACACAAGTTGATGCAGAGACTTCCATTGTTATAGCTGGCGACCGTGATGATTTTGTTTCGCGCGGTGGTCATAAATTAGCAGGAGCCCTCGATGCTTTTACCGATATCGAAGTAAGTGGAAAGCGTTGTCTTGATGCGGGTGCCTCAACAGGGGGTTTCACCGATGTCTTATTGCGTCGAGGCGCGGCACATGTTGTTGCAGTCGATGTTGGATATGGCCAATTGGCTTGGGAGCTTCGTCAAGACGAGCGTGTGAGTATTTTAGATCGCACGAATATTCGTCATCTGACAGGGGAGATGGTGGGCGAAGCTATTGATCTCGTTGTTGCCGATCTTTCTTTTATTTCACTTACCTTAGTTCTTCCAGCACTTGCTGCAGTTTCAAAAGCCGAAGCTGATTTCGTGATCATGGTGAAGCCACAATTTGAAGTTGGTCGCGAAAAATTGGGTGCCGGTGGCGTAGTTCGCGACCCTGCTCTTCGTAAATCTGCCGTAATTGATGTTGCAGAATCTGCCTACGATGTTGGTCTCGGAACTTTAGGTATTGCGGCAAGTCCTCTGCCTGGTCCTGCCGGTAATGTTGAATATTTCTTATGGCTTCGACGTGGCGCACCACAGATCGACGAAGTTGCATTAGATAGAGCGATTGCGATGGGGCCACAATGACACGACGCGCAATTCTTGTAATCAAAGCAGATCGTCCCGAGGCCTTAGTTGCGAGTGAAAAAATCGCAGCAGTCTTAGTTGCAGCAGATTTTGAACTATTCACGATTTCTAAAGTCTCATTGAAGAACGTGACTACATGTGAACCATCAGATCTGCCATCGAGTGAGATTGTCATAGTCCTTGGCGGCGATGGAACCATTTTGCGCGGAGCAGAAATTGCGCGAGAGCAAGATATTCCTTTATTAGGTATCAACCTTGGTCATGTTGGTTTCTTGGCAGAGGTCGAAAAAATCGATTTGAGCGAAGTATCTCGATCGATTATTTCGAAAGATTATGTAATGGATTCACGTATGGTCTTGTCATATTCGGTAACTCGAAATGGCGCAACAGTAAATTCTGGTTGGGCGCTCAACGAAGTAACAGTTGAGCGAAATTCAACGACAATGGTTGATCTCTTGGTCGAAATCGATTCGCGTCCACTCTCACGATGGGGCTGTGATGGCCTCATCTGCTCAACTCCAACTGGTTCAACTGCCTACGCATTTTCTGCAGGCGGTCCAGTTCTCTGGCCTGAAGTTGAAGCGCTTGTTTTATTGCCAATATCTGCTCACGCTCTTTTCTCGCGCCCAATGGTTGTCTCACCGCAATCGGAGATTGTTGTTCTTGTTGAATCCTCTGATGCACTGCTATCGGCGGATGCCATACGAAAATCTCCTTTGCAATTAGGGGATCGTGTGCACATCAAAAAAGATTCGTCGACTGTGAAACTTGCACATACGAAAGGAACAATCTTTACTGATCGCTTAGTTGCTAAATTCAAACTTCCCGTTGAAGGATGGCGCGGTGAGTGATCGCAC
>CAIZPZ010000211.1:0-2357 GCA_903934975.1 uncultured Actinomycetes bacterium
ACATCGGTATAGCCCTCAACGATAACTGCTTGGCGTTTTTTAGCGATCTCTTTCTTTGCAACATCTAATCCGTAGAGAACTTGGCTCTTCTTATAAATTGGCGTCTCTGAAGTATTGAGATATTTAGGTCCTTGATCTTCTTCATCAGAGGCAAGTTTGCGAGCACCAAATCCAACAACATCTCCTGAGATATCTCGAATAGGCCACATCAATCGATTGCGAAATTTATCAATTGGGCCGCGTTGGCCCATCTTTGAAAGACCGCCAACTTCTAACTCTTCAATTGTGTAACCCAGTTCGCGCAAATGTTTAGTGAGGCCATCCCATTCATCGGGTGCGTATCCCACTCCAAATTGTTGACACGCTGCTTTATCAAAACCGCGCTTGGTCAACAGTTCGCGACCGTGCGCTGCGCCAGGTGAAGTATTGAGTTGTTCTTGATAAAACTTTGCTGCCTCTAAATGAGCAGAGATAAGTCGTGACCTCTGTCCCGCAGGAGCCGAAACGCCACTTGATCCTTCTTCATAGCGAAGTGTGTAACCAATGCGATCTGCTAATCGCTCAACAGTTTCAGAAAAAGAAAGGTGATCAATCTTCATGAGGAATGCAATGACATCGCCACCTGTTTGGCAGCCAAAACAATGGAAATATCCCTTACTTGGTGTTACATGAAAAGATGGGGATTTTTCATCGTGGAATGGACATAAACCTTTTTTCTGCCCACCTCCAGCACTTTTGAGTTGAACATAGTCACCAACTACTTCATCAATTGGTGCGCGGTCGCGAATGTATGCAACATCTTCATCCTTAATACGCCCGCTCATGAGTGCACCTTATCTAGTAGCAAGCAGGCGCGCATGTAAGGCATATGCACCCGGGTCGGTAAGAGCTGCGATTTGATCGACCACTACACGCAATCGCGCTGAATCATCCTTTGCTTCATCCCATGGCTTCCTAAAGAAGGAATCAAGTTCATGTGGAGCTTTGGCATAGAGCATCTCTACTAATTCGATAATGATTACTTGCTGTTTTGCATAACGTTCTTGCGAATGTGCAGCGTTGATGAGGTAATGACCTGCAACTGCTTTGAGGAAATCAACTTCAATTATTTGTTCATGCGGCACTTCCAGATTTGCTCCATAGCGCGAAAGTTTCCCAGTCCCATGAATCTCACGAGTCTGCATCTCGGCAGCTAGAACAAATCGACCTATCAATTGGCTAGTTGAATCTTTCAAGCGAGCAAGGCTGCGATGACTTCCATCGTAATAATGAGGCCAAGCCGATAGCGCTGATAAACGCTCGAGCGCACTTAGTGCTTCTTGTTGAGTAGCACTACTTCCATATTGTTCGACCATAACAGTATGAATGATGGGCAAGTCATCTCGAAAATTCTTTACACTCACTTGCTGAGCAAAAATTGCATCCTCTAAATCGTGCACTGAATATGCGCAATCATCAGACCAATCCATAATTTGCGCTTCGATACATTTTTTATCGACGGGTGCACCCTTGCGCATCCATGTAAATATCTCGAGATCATCGTCATAAACGCCAAACTTGCGCGAATTTTGCGAACGTGGCCATGGATATTTTGTAGCTGCATCAAGTGATGCTCGCGTGAGATTCAGGCCAACGCTATTTCCTTGTGCATCAACAGTCTTTGCCTCAAGACGTATCAGCAAACGTAATGACTGTGCATTACCTTCAAATCCACCACAATCTTTAGCAACTATCGCAAGAGCCTCTTCACCATTGTGCCCAAATGGTGGGTGCCCTAAATCGTGTGCAAGACAAGCAGTCTCTTGTAAATCTGGATCTGCTCCCAGTGATTCGCCAAGTTCGCGACCAATCTGCGCGCATTCAAGTGAGTGAGATAGACGAGTTCTCTGAAAATCATTTTCCCAAGGAACTGCGACTTGAGTTTTTGCAGCTAATCGACGAAGAGCTGCAGAGTGAATAACTCGTGCCCGATCGCGCATAAATTCAGTACGCCCAGCACGCTTTGCAGGCTCATCTAAAAAGCGTTCTTTGTCGCTCTCTGAATAATTTCCTGCATGCATCATTGCAATACCTTAGTGAAGATATCGGCATTAGGTAAATGATCACTTATTTGAATTCCTCGTCGCCCCACAGTTATATGGGCAATATAGGCACCAGCTTCACGCAATAAGTATTTATATGATGATTTATCGAGTGAATTAGGTCCAGTGCTAACGGGTGAACATGTACTAATAACGCCTTCGTCATTAGCCATTACGATTGCCCTGGCGCAATGGTAAGGATCAGTCACAATAATTACATCACTGACCATCTTCTTTTTCATTACTTCTACATATGCTTTTGTGCTTGTCAATGTA
>CAIZPZ010000212.1:0-7042 GCA_903934975.1 uncultured Actinomycetes bacterium
CAAAAGGGTTAGAGAATAAGCCAGCCTCCGTAGATGCGTTGCAGTACACAGCTGCTGATGAAAATGGAGTGCGCAAGACTGGTGATGTTGGTAGAAACTCTCCTTGTCCGTGTGGCTCTGGAAAGAAATATAAGCGTTGTCACGGAGCCGCACAATAAATTCTCTATAAGAGATGTAGCGCAGTACATAGCCAGCGCTTATCAATTCCTTCAAATCTGATTACAAGTGATCGAAGTCTGCCGCCATATCGCACTGTCACAGTTGATTCGCAAATTCCATCCAGTGGTTCACTTTGATGAAGCGCTCTTACTCTGCCCACTTCCTTTTGGCTTCCAACATTTCTAAGAAGTTCGTTATATATCTTCTGGTGACACCAATGAGAGAGCTGAGCAGGTTGCCTCTTACCAGCCCAAATCTCTAAAACGCTCACAACAAATTTGAGCGTCCAGGTATGCAATTCAGGAAGTTCGGATGCAGATGTTGGCTGCGGCGCAAAGTCGGGATCGTAGTTTTCTCCAAAGCACGACGGTGTTGTAAATAGCAGTGCCTTTTGAGCAATAACTTCTACAACGGGTGCTGGAAAGAGATCGAGTACTGGGTGGCTCCAGAAATGAGAATGAATGATTGGAGCAGGTTCAAGAACCACGCTCTTATATGTTGGAAGTTCATCGAAATAGAGTTGTGTTGTCATAGAGAACAGATTTACTCAAAAAATTGTTCGCCACATCAGCCAAAAGGATGAGTTCGTCTCATACTTTTGGATGACTGTGGATATCGCAAATCAAAATCCTCCAGAGGCTATTGAGTAGGCCGCATGGTCACATATAAAGAGAAATCTCAATCCCGCTTACCGCTGGCAATTACATTAGTCATTGCATCATTTCTATCTGCATTTATTCTCGCAGCGACATCTAACCGCGGAGATCACTATTGGATAGCTAGACACACACTTTTACCCGGAGCGCTCATTGCTTCAACTGATATATCTACTGCAAAATTTTCCTTAGGAAAGAACGCATCTGTATACATTCATCAGAGCGCAAACCCAGTTGGAACTCTAGTTTTGACTCGTATCTCGGCAGAGAGCCTTATTACAAAGGATGCAATTGGTAGCGATCTCAGTGCTGGATCAACTCATCTAGTCCCATTACGAATTGGATCTTCTGATCTTCCCTCAGCAATAATGAGCGGAGAGACCATTGATCTCTATTGGGTTGATTCGCGCGATAACAATCTCAGCCCGTCACCTCCGATATTGATAGTCAGTGGAATCTACTTAGTGGCCATCGATAAGAGTGGCAAAAATTTTGGAAGCGATAATTCACTCACTGTTTCAGTCGATGCCTCTGATGTCTTGAGAGTTCTCAATGCCACAACTTTTGGACGATTAGTGGTTGTGAGCACTCATGGCTGAAGATGAATTACCAATAGTCATCACTGCAATCGCCGACGCGCAGAGCGAAGGGTTTGTGGCAAGTGGACTCTTTGCACAGGGGTGGTCTGTTGTATATCGAGCACTTGATACCACCTCACTGAAGAAATATCTTGCAAGTAATCCTGATATTGCTAAGAGTGCGCTCTTGCTTTACACACCCGAACTTCCAGAATTGAATCCAGCCTCCTGCTTTGAACTCTCTGGAATGGTCAAGCAATCAATTGGATTCTCAAATGATTTAGAGAAATACAAGGAATACCCAGGACTCTACGAGATCCCTAAAGATCTGACAGAACTTGTCAGCTTGGTGCGCGGTTCAATAAGAAGTCCATTGATTCGCCAACATTTACCTATTCAACATGTAGCTAGGCGAGCACAAGTGATTGCAATCGGTTCTGCCGGGAGTGGAGTTGGTTGCACAACAGTTGCAATAAATATTGCGATGGAACTCAGTGTCCTCGAGAAATCAACTCTGCTAATCGATGCCAACTTTAGAGCACCATCGATTGCAGTCTTACTCTCACTTCGAAATCTACTCAGTGATGAAGGTTGGCGAAGTGTCGCACCTCAACTTTCGATCTCAGAGATTACTCAACTGCGATCAAGTAGCATCGATGAATTGATGGCGCGTGCATTGGATGAATTTGATCAAATAATTATTGATTTAGGTTCTATCTCCGGATTATCAAACCGTCTTACTGATCAACGATGGACATCACGAATGACTACGTGGTCATGTGATAACGCAGATGAATTATGGATAGTTTCAAAACCAGATTTGTTGGGAGCACATAGATTAGATCAAGTTCTACCATTGCTAGAAAAAACAGCGATGCGCGCAAAATTAGGATTCTTACTCAATATGAAATCTCAAGGAAAAAAGGGTGACGGTGAAGAATCGAGATTCCTTACCTCTATTACACCTCTTCGTCCGGGGAGCATGCGTGTAATTGCACGCGATGGTAGGTCGGTGCAGGCAAGTGAAGAGGCTCGTTCGACCCTGATTGAAGCTAATGAGCGCTCACCTCTGAGGAAATCACTTGCAAAGATTGCAAGTGAATTAGTTCGCTAATCTCTCATATAATTACCGAATGCGCGCTTATCTTCCTATATCTCCATCGGATATCGCTCTCTTTATTTCCTCAAAATCAATCAACGCAGCGAAGTTATATGCACCAACAATAAAATTCCTGACAGACAATGTTGGCCATGACGATGAAGAAATTGAGTACATGCTCTCTTTGTTAGCAGCACATGATGCTATGCAACTAGTTGATGGCAATCCGAAAATAGGCACATTGCTCGCATTAGAAATAGAGAGCAAAGAGATTGCTGTAGAAGAGACGGATTCAATTGTGCTAACAGGGGAGTTGGTGTGGGATCGTGTTGAGTGTCTATTTACAAGCGTTCTCGATGAAGAGGGCGATATTGAACTTACCTGGTATGCCACACAAGAAATTGAAGATCAATTAGCAATTATTGCCCTTGGAAATAAATAAAAATGCAACAGTTTGAGAATATTCTTCAAGGTAGAAGTTCAATAACACCTGAGCAATCTCATCGACTGCGCGAACTTATCGCCGATTGGCAATTACTCTCCGACCTCTCTTTTGCCGACCTTATTTTGTGGGTCCCACTTCGAAAAGATAGTAAGAGTTGGCCAACAGGACATGTAGCAATCGCTCACATTCGCCCGACAACTGCTGCAACAGTATTTCCGCAAGACATTATTGGCGATGAAGTTACCTGGGGGAGTCGTCCCGGTATTGAGCGCGCACTATCAGAAGCAGAAATTGTCAGAGATGCAGAGCCTGAACTCATTGGCGAATTAATGATCAAAGAAGAGACCATTCCGGTTATTTTTGAAGAACAAGTAATTGCAGTTATTTCTCGACACAGAAATGCTGATTTGATGAGATCACCTAGCCGCCTAGAACTTAACTATCGCGAAATTGCTCACAATTTGTATCGCATGATTGCTGAAGGAAATTTCCCATATCCCAATGCAAATACTCTCTTTGATCCAGCGCCTCGTGTTGGAGATGGACTCATTCGCTTAGATGTCAATGGAGTTATTTCTTATGCAAGTCCTAATGCGCGATCTGCATTTAATCGAATGGGATGGAATGGTGAATTAGAAAGTTTTTCACTCTCCAATGTGGCAGAGAAAGTAAGTAAAGAGCGTCGCGATGCACATGAGGAAGGCCTACAAACACAATTGAGCGGCAGGGCATTACGCCGAGTAGAAGTCGAGAATCTTGGTGGAACCATTGATTTACTCGTCTTACCATTGATTCAAGGCGCTGATCGAGTTGGAGCAATCGTTTTACTTCATAACGTCACCGAACTTCGCAGACGTGAACGAGAACTCGTAACAAAGGATGCAACTATTCGTGAAGTGCACCATCGAGTAAAGAATAATTTACAGACCGTCTCAGCTCTCCTTCGACTGCAAGCACGAAGAATTGAAGACCCGGCTGCCAGTGCAGCACTAGAAGAAGCGGTTCGCAGAATCGCTTCAATTGCACTTGTTCATGAAACACTGTCCAGCAGTTCTGATGCATCAGTGGCATTTGATGATGTTCTCAATCGATTAGTAACCCATGCCCTAGAACTAAGTCCACGAATGGCTTCACTTCAAATAATCAGGGATGGTGAATTTGGCTCACTAGAACCAAGAATTGCCACCCCTCTGGCATTGGTGATTACAGAGTTGATTCATAACGCACTTGAACATGGACTCGAAGCCAGCGGAACAGCACTTGCGATATCTGTGAGCAGAACAGATAGTCATTGTGAGGTAAAAATAAGTGATGATGGTGTGGGACTTCCGAAAGATTTTGATTTAGCACAATCTTCAAATTTGGGACTTCAAATTGTTCGTACACTCACCGAGAATGAATTGAAAGGTGATTTAGCTCTTCGTTCTTCAGAAAAAGGAACTATTGCTAAACTCAATTTTCCATTGAACTAATTAGTTATTATTTCCCATATTTTGCTCAAGTAGACGTGCACGATTACGAGCAGCACGACGCTTGAGTGCGCGACGTTCATCTTCTGATAGCCCACCCCACACGCCAGCATCTTGGCCACTCTCAAGCGCCCATGCAAGACAAGGTTCTTTAACAATGCATCGGTTACAAACTTTTTTTGCTTCTTCGATTTGAGATATTGCAGGTCCAGTGTTTCCGACAGGGAAAAAGAGCTCTGGATCTTCATCGCGGCAAGCCGACTGGTGTCGCCAATCCATGGGCATATCTCCTCTACGACCTCGGTTAGAGGCGCGCTAATTCGTGAAAATACAACATCATCAATGATGTGCAAGGTTGTAATTCTCCCTTGCATTCCAGAGATTCACAAGGAGATTGGCACTACGTTTCGAAAAATTAAAGTGAGATATCTCGCCTATGAGTGCCCCCGACAGGAATCGAACCTGTGCACCCGCCTCCGGAGGGCGGTGCTCTATCCCCTGAGCTACGGGGGCGCTGTAAGTAGAAGGTTATCAGCGGATGCATATATCGAGGGCAACTGAAAGAATATGCAGATGAATGAGAGTGCATATTTTGCGACAGGATGTTTTTGGGGTGCAGAGCGACGTTTCTGGCAACTCGATGGTGTTGTTGAAACAAGCGTTGGTTATATGGGTGGAACTCGTCTATCTCCATCATATGAACAAGTATGTACAGGCACTACAGGTCATACCGAAACTGTGAAAGTTGAATTTGATCCAGCGATAATTTCTTATCATCGTTTACTTGAAGAATTTTGGACGATGCATGATCCAACTTCCCTCAATCGGCAAGGTGGAGATATTGGAACGCAGTATCGCAGTGCAATCTTTACAACAACACCGCAGCAATTGAATCAAGCACTCACGACTCGCGATATTTATGAAAAAGCAATCTCTACTTCAGGCTATGGCGCAATCGTTACGGAAATAGCTATGAATGATGGAGTCACATATTTTCCTGCTGAGGAATACCATCAGAAGTACTTACTGAAAAACCCAAATGGATATGACTGTCATTCAAGTACTGGAATAGCTTTTCCTAGCCAGGAGCTAACGCAATGAGCGAAAAGAAATATCCTGTAAATATCGATGAAGCACAATTACGCGCAAAGCTCGATCCGCTCTCCTACGACGTATTACGAAATGCCGCAACAGAGAGACCATTCACTGGCGAATACACCGATAGTGACAAAGTTGGAATTTATAAGTGCAAAGCATGCTCTGCTGAACTCTTTAGAAGTGAGACAAAGTTTCACTCAGGATGCGGTTGGCCCTCTTTTTACGCACCGAGTGCAGAAGATGCAGTTGAACTTATAGAAGACCGTTCACTTTTTCCGCGAGTGCGCACAGAAGTGCGTTGCGCAGCATGTGGTTCACACTTAGGTCATGTTTTTGAGGGAGAGGGGTATGACGTGCCAACGGATCAACGTTGGTGCATCAATTCTGTTTCCTTGATTCTTGAAGATAAGTAATCTATGGAAAAGATTGGTGACTTTTCTTTATAGTGAAAAAGTTGGATATTCATCAGTTACCAGAACTAGCGCGTAACCAACGACGCGATTCCAGTAAGCAATTGTTCCCACTACGCCTTCAGCACATCTTTCAGGATACGTTCCTGTAAACAAGATACTAAGCCAGCCCCACAAAGTAAGTAAGAGGGCATATGCGATGTACACAATTCCAACAATGTATAACGGAATTGCCAAGAACCATTTTACTAATGGCAGCCCTCTGCTCAGATTTTCGCCCTTACTTACTACTGGAAAGGTAATGCTGACGATTTCATTCTCTTCAATTGATGGATATTCATCAGTAAGTAATAAGGCATATGCATTGACGCGTGTTTGAAGTCCAAGGAGCGCTTCATTGAGTGCGATTGCATAGCTCGGATATACCCCACGAAATACAAGTGCTAGCAGTGGAGGCAGCACTAGAAGACCTGCAGTTGACCAACTCGCTGATGAGAAATCTGAACTAAAGGATGCAACGAATATCGCTGCAGGCACCACCAAAATAATTCTAAATAAAGCAGTAATTCGATTGCGATCAGTCAGTGTTACATCAATTTCAGTTTCAATTTGATTGCTCATGCGCTCATCATAGCCCTGCTTTATAGACTCAAAGCTAAGAATGAAGGTATTCTCAAACCATGAGCGACCTCGATGTAAAAGCCCCAGATTTAGCATCTCTTCTTCTACACAAGAGTGAAAAGTGGACAGGATTTGCACGAGATGTTTTACCTTTGCCAGTTGCAGAGATGGATTTCCCAGTTGCGGATCCCATAAAGAAGTTACTTCACGAGATGGTTGATGCATCAGATCTCGGTTATCTCGGCAATATTCCTGAAATGGGAACCTCCTTTGCACATTTTGCTCAAGAGCGATGGAATTGGAAAGTTGATCCACTTCAGGTTCGAATTGGAACAGATGTCGGTGTAGCAGTAGTTGAAATATTGCGCGTTATTGCAAAACCTGGAGATAAGGTCCTTGTAAATTCACCTGTCTATCAAAATTTCTATAACTGGTTAGAAGAGACTGGTATGGAAAAAGTTGATGTCCCATTTACTCGCACAGGCAGTGATGAAGGCTCTAATAATC
>CAIZPZ010000213.1:0-1645 GCA_903934975.1 uncultured Actinomycetes bacterium
GATATTGCACAAGAACACTTTGTTACAGGAATAAACATCAAATGTAATCGCGGTGCACCTGATACTAAAGTTCCACTTTCTCAATACTTTCCAATTGAGCAAGTAGGTTAGCGGTTCGCTCCAGGAACCCAGAGCTGATCACCAAGTTCTTTATTTGCAATACGTGCAAGCACAAATAGAAGATCAGATAATCTGTTGAGATATTTTGCAGTGAGTGGATTTACGCCACCACCAAATGCATGAATTGCTGCCCATGTGCAACGTTCTGCGCGACGCGTTACAGTGCGAGCAACATGTAAGTGAGCTGCAGCTGGCGTACCTGATGGCAAAACAAATGAACGCAGCGCTTCAAGAGATTCATTATAGGAATCAATCTTTTCTTCAAGGTATGTAATTTGAGATTCAAGGACGCGCAGTGGTTCAAATGCAGGTGCATCTGCTACAGGTGTGCAAAGGTCTGCTCCCACATCGAATAAATCATTTTGAATGCGAACTAATAGCGCGCGAACATCCTCGCTCAATTCATCCGTTGATAGAACTACGCCAATCGATGAATTTGCTTCATCAACCGTGGCATAGGCTTCAAGGCGGGGATCATTTTTTGATGTGCGACTCATATCTCCGAGTGAGGTCGTGCCGTCATCGCCAGTCTTGGTATAAATTCGAGTTAGATGAACCATGGGTAGAGCCTAATAGGGCAGTTACGATGAGACCACTCAAGTCTTAGAGAAGGGATGGGTATGGCCACCGAAGATCGTTTTCGTGTCGTTGGTGGTGCCCATCTGCGCGGTGAAGTCACCATTTCGGGGGCAAAAAACTCGGCTTTGAAATTGATGGCTGCTGCGCTTCTAGCCCCTGGCCTTTCAACTATTCGCAATGTTCCAGAAATTGCCGATGTTGAGATTATGGGTGACTTACTTACGCGCCTTGGTTGCACTGTTACAAATAGCGCAGGCGTAGTCACAATTGATGTTCCTCAAACTCCCGGTCATCGCGCTGATTATGATCTTGTTCGCAAAATGCGAGCATCGATAAATGTATTAGGCCCACTTGTTGCTCGAACAGGTAAAGCAGAAGTTGCACTGCCTGGCGGAGATGCAATTGGCTCACGCGGATTAGATTTTCATATAAAAGGTCTTGAATCACTCGGTGCTACTGCTCATATTGAACATGGATATGTTGTTGCGCAATCTCCTCATGGTCTCAAGGGTGCTGCAATTGATTTAGATTTTCCAAGTGTTGGTGCAACTGAAAATATCATGACTGCCGCGGTGTTAGCGCAGGGTGTTACAACAATTGATAATGCCGCGCGAGAACCCGATCTTGTCGATTTAGGCCAATTCCTCATCTCAATGGGCGCAGATATTAAGGGTCTTGGCACTCCACTGATAACAATTACTGGAGTAAGCGCACTTCATCCAACAGATCACACAACTATTCCTGATCGCATCATCACTGGTACATGGGCATTTGCGGCTGCAATGACACAAGGTGATATAACAATTCATGGTGCGCGTGCGGAAGATCTAGAATTACCACTCGAAAAATTAGCAAGTGCTGGCGCAATTATTACAACAACAGAAGGTGGAATTCGAGTTCGCATGGATTCGCGCCCACAGTCAATTGATGTTGCAACACTTCCCTA
>CAIZPZ010000214.1:0-1860 GCA_903934975.1 uncultured Actinomycetes bacterium
AAGAGGTACGCCTGGATCTAAACGAGTGATCAGGACTTCGACAGAGTGCTTCATGGATTTATCTCAAACTCCGGATCAACGAAGGCGAGAAGTTCAGGGTGCTTGGAGATGTATTCCAAGTATTCTTTAGGTGCATTATCTAAGAAGTGATTCATTGGAAATATGACTAAAAGCGCGGCAGCTTTGACAGCGAGTTCTCCATCTACCGAATTCAATCGACCCTCTGCCTCGCAATAAACCTTGCGACTGACTTGTCCCGTAATTCTCGCAGAAATATGTAGCGTTGAGCCCATTGGTACAGGTCGCAAAAAATCTGTCTCAAGTCGCGCAGTTACAGCGGGTGCGCGCAATAGCCACATTAGTTTTCCAAGTGCTTCATCAAATGCCAAGGAGAGAAGTCCGCCATGAGCGAGACCAGGTGCGCCTTGATGATTTTCAGTAACTGTAAATTCGGCAGTGAGATCTACACCGTTACCAGCATGTGCAACTAAGTGCAGTCCAGTTGGGTGCAATTCTCCGCAACCGAAACAATGTCCAAAGTGTGAAGGAATTTGTGAACCAATAGGTGGAGCTTTTGGATGGCGCTGCGGAATCATCGCACCATCTGGAGCACTCGTGCTTGCAACCCGACTCATAGTGCAAGGTTACTCGATGAGTATCCGATAACGTAAGACCTATGGAATTTAGAGAAGTGATTAGCGCCCCACTATGGCTCATTGCATTCGTATATTTCATTTTTCTCTCAATCGTGCTCTCAATCTGGGCTGCATTGGGTGACAACCCTGCGCTGGTTACATTTTTAGTGCTAACAATTGCCCTTGTAATCATGTATCAAAAATCAAAGTTAGTCATCGAATTCGATGGGGATGAATTGAGAGTTGGTCCTGCAAAAATAGAGAAGAAATATATTGGTCACTGCGAAAATTTAGATGCGCCATCATTCAAGCTTGTGCGTGGACGCAATGCTGATCCTGCTGCTTACCTAGGAATTAGATTTTGGCAGCCAACAGGTATAAAAATGAGCGTCAATGATTCGAGGGACTCAACGCCATATTGGCTAGTAACAAGTAAGCGCGGCCAAGAATTGACCGCGCTACTCAACAGATAAAACTTTTACGCACATTCCTTACAAACAGCTTTAGCGCCTTCACCACGTGCTAATTGCGTAATGTGGTGAACTAAGAAACAACGTGAACATGCAAATTCATCAACTTGCTTTGGAACAACGCGCACTGCTAACTCTTCACCTGATAGATCTGCACCAGGAAGTTCTAGAGTTTCGGCTGCTTCTGCTTCATCAATATCAATCTGTCCGGATTGAGCATCGACTCGTTGGGCTTTAAGTTCTTCTAACGACTCTTCATGGAGTTCTTCATCCGTTTTTCTGGGGGTGTCGTAATCTGTTGCCACTGCTCTCACCTACTCTCATATCGATTCAAGGAAGAAAAACATCTTCCAACGGGCGCACTATGGCCTATTTCTACTATCTCTGCTTGATACAACAGTCGGCGTGTCGCTTATATTCCACAATCAGCGCACTATTTGCGCAATTTGCTCCGCTAATCCGCCATCTACACGTGCGTGGATAGCTGTTCCCTCTGGGAGATATTCCTCACTCAGGATTTCCCCATGCTCGTGAATTGCGTGAACCAAGTCTCCGCGCTCATAAGGAATTGTTGTTGTGATTTCAATTTTCGGACGAGGTAGCGAACTCTCAATTGCATGAACGAGACCTTCAATTCCAAAACCAGTACGTACTGAGAATGCATAACTATTTTTCTCTTTGCGCAAAATAGACATGACAACTTCAGGATCTGCAACATCGACTTTATTGATTGCAATAATTTCAGGGATATCTCC
>CAIZPZ010000215.1:0-2722 GCA_903934975.1 uncultured Actinomycetes bacterium
GCAGCGATTGTGTAATACCTGCAAATCCTTCGCAAGTGGCGCTAAAACTTCATCTACTTTATTATTGCCACATGTTCCGCAACGAGTTCACCAAGCGCCGAGTATTAGATTTCGGCCGTCTTGCCTGCTCGCTGTGTCGAATGTAATTGTAAAAGTTTTCATTTTTCAACTTTTTCATTTACACAATTCGACAAACAAAGGAACTTCACATGACACAGGTACAAACAAAGAAGACAACTTCATCAACTGTAATTGATGCTCGTGGTCCTCGTTTCTCAGCAGTACTCACAACACTTGTATTAGCAACGGCGCTTATCAGTGGTCAGACGTGGATCCTTGTGGCGCAAGGAATCGTCTTTGCAATCGGGGCCTTCCGCGGTCCGCAGTTCACACCATATGCATTTATCTTTCGCACATTCATCAAACCTCGCATCAAGGGCGAGGCAAAGACTGAAGATGTGAGACCACCGCAATTTGCACAAAGCGTTGGTTTGATATTTGCAGTGGTGGGAGTTGCAGGTGCACTCGCTGGCGTTCCAGCAATTTTCACAATCGCAACTGGCTTTGCATTAGCTGCAGCTTTTTTGAATGCTGCATTCAACTTTTGCTTAGGGTGCGAGATTTATCTACTTATTTTCCGTCTACGAAAGGCTTAATACATGTCACGCGAAACATCATTAGTAACTGCTGATTGGGTTAGCGAAAACCTCAAGAATCCAAGCGTTGTTCTCGTCGAAGTTGATGAAGACACCACTTTGTACGACCAAGGTCATATTGAGGGTGCAATTACCTTCCACTGGCGCAACGATCTACAAGATGGCTTGATTCGCGACCTAATATCTAAGGAAAAGTTTGAAGCCCTACTCTCAAAGAGTGGTATTTCAAATGATTCAACAGTGATTTTGTATGGTGGAAATAACAACTGGTTTGCAACCTATGCCTTCTGGTATTTCAAGGTTTATGGTCATGCAGATGTGCGTTTGCTCGATGGCGGGCGCAAGCGTTGGGAACTAGATTCACGTCCCTTCGTTACAGAGGTTCCAACTCGTACTGCGACTCGCTATGTTGCAAAGGAGCGCGATAACTCAATTCGTGCATTCCGCGACGAAGTAATTGCAGCAATTGGCACAGTAAATATTGTTGATGTTCGCTCACCACAAGAATTCAGTGGCGAACTTGCAGCACCTGCGCACCTTCCACAAGAGGGTGGACAGATCAAGGGTCATATTCCAACTGCGAAAAATATTCCGTGGTCAAAGGCTGCAAACGAAGATGGAACATTCAAATCTGAAGCAGAACTTACTGCGCTCTACCAAGGAGCCGGTGTTGATCTTGCGAAAGACACAATTGCGTATTGCCGAATTGGTGAGCGAAGTGCCTTCTCATGGTTTGTACTTCATGAATTACTTGGCGTAAATAATGTAAAGAACTACGACGGTTCATGGACTGAATACGGTTCATTAGTCGGCGTTCCAGTAGCGCTAGGCGCTTAATGCGTACATGCGGTGCAACACCAGGTGGTCCATCACTCGATGGCATCGACATCACAACGCAAAGTGTGATTCAGGGGGCCGTACTTTCAACTAGTACGAATGATGGTGTTCCAAATGGAAGTGCCATCACGAATGCTCACGTGCGTTTGTTGGATTCATCTGGTGAATTCACCGCAGAGGTTCCGACCAATCTAGAGGGTCAGTTCCGCTTCTTCGCCGCTCCTGGTGTGTGGACTCTTGTAGTTCTTGCACCAGGTGCGCGCAAGGAATTACAGGTCATTGCGACAAAAGGTGAACCACTTGACCTTGTCATTGAACTTTCATAAGTAAGGTACTCACATGGCCGATCAACACGAATTACGCGAAAAGGGCTTACGCCTTACGCCACAGCGCGAATTAGTACTTGCTGCAGTGCGCGAACTTGGACACTCAACACCGGAAGAAGTTGCTGAGAAAGTGCGCCTGACGCATCCGGGAATTAATCTTTCAACTGTGTATCGCAATCTTGAAACACTTGAAAATGTTGGCCTTGTTCAACACACTCACTTAGGCCATGGCGGTGCCACGTATCACGCAGCCGAAGAGATCACGCATCTGCATCTTGTATGTGGAATCTGTGGCTCTGTAGGCGATGCACCCATTGATGCTGCTGCCAATTTTGTGAACACACTCGCCGATGATTATGGTTTCAAAACCGATGTTTCACACTTTGCCATCTATGGCACCTGTGCAACATGCGCAGAGAAGCTCTAAAGCGCTACGTGGAGTAGATTCTCCTTTTGTGAGTGCAGTCCTTGTAGAAGATGGCCCAGATAAGGGCGCTATTTGGCATTTCGGTGAGCCAGTAAAAGAACAACGCGCACTCGAAGCAGGCACTGGTTGGGCCGATCTTTCACACTTGGAAATAATTGCAGTCAGTGGTGTTGATCGTTTGAAATGGTTACACGATATAACAACGCAATTTTTGAGTGAATTACCAGTTGGTCAATGGACTGATGCAATGATTTTAGATCCACGCGGACATGTGGAATATCAATTCAATTTAGTTGATGATGGCGAAACAACATGGTTAGTACTCGACCCCGGATATAGCGCCACGCTCATCGAATATCTAACAAAAATGAAATTTATGTTACGCGTTGAGGTTCGCGATGCATCACAGGAATATTCAGTTCTACGTGCACCAGGCGTTGCCGATGCAATTGGTGGGCCATACGCACTTGTTCCAC
>CAIZPZ010000216.1:0-4889 GCA_903934975.1 uncultured Actinomycetes bacterium
ACCTCCGCCGTGACAGGGCGGCGCGCTAACCAACTGCGCTACCGGGCCTTGAAAAACTTCTGTCACATAAGTGGCTCTTATGTCACCTTCAAAGCCTTGATTTCTTGCGTGCCCCCAACGGGATTCGAACCCGTGTTACCGCCGTGAAAGGGCGATGTCCTAGGCCCCTAGACGATGGGGACGTTTGAGGCTCACGAATCGTACCTTGCGCGCACTGTGCAACCAAACTCGATTATTTATACGAGAGGAATTAGGCGCTAAAGGTGAGCAATCTCAATGAAATCGCTCTTTTTGAAGACTTAGAGAAGTGCCCACTGAACGCTGATGCCAACAGTGACATCTTGCTGCCCAAGATCAACTTCGGTTGCACCAGAATCCGCTGATTTTGCCATTGCAAGCATCGGAACATAGTTTGATGGAGAAGTATTTTCAGTCAAGTAAATAACTTTTCCAAGTTTTACACCGAGCAATGATGCATAAGAAGTAGCTTTTGCTTTTGCTTTCTTTACAGCATCTGATCGAGCAGAAAGTGTTGCTTTTGTGGTGTCGAGAATAAATGGAGTAACTCCATTGACTTGCAAGCTATCTCCGCCTGCTGCAACTACTGCATCAACTATTGCCCCAGCACTTTTTGCGTTTCGAATAGTGACTACGAAACTTTGAGCAGCGCGATAGCCAATGAGTGACTGACCTTTATCTTGGGTGTAGTTATATTCTGGATAAACAGTAATGCTCTGAGTTGCAATATCTTTTGTATCAACACCACTTGCCTTTAGTGCTGCGCGAACTGCTGCAGATGCTGTTGATGCTTCAGCGAGTGCACTCTTACTATTTGCTCCGACAATAGAAACAGTTGCATTGAGGCGAACAGCATCTGGTGCAACCTTGACTGTGCCCTCAGAATTTACAGTGATGTAGCGAGTAGCCGAGGTTGCAGCACTTGCAGGCATTGCTATCGCAGCGCCCCCAACGAGTGCAATGGCAATGGATACGGCAGCGATTTTTTGGATACGTGTGATTCTCATGTACTAAGTATTACTTATAACCTGAGAGAAACCTTAATCGTTGCCTTGCATGCAGTGTGAATAAAGTTGTGAATGATCAGAAATCATGCGAGCAAGTGAGAATAATTCGTGGGAACGCTTTTTACCGGCCGCACCCATTGATGCTCGAAGTGCAGGTTCTTTCGCCAATTTTTCAATGGCATCTGCCAAAGCACCTGCATTGATATCGGTGAGTAGGCCATTAGTGCCATCTACAACGATGTCAGAAATCGAGCCAACATTGGTTGCAACAATCGGTAAACCAGCTTGTGCTGCTTGAATCAAAGTAAGTGGAATACCTTCGTTATCACTACACAAAATGGCAATATCACTTGCTGCCAATATCGCATCAGTATCGCTGCGCCATCCAAGAAATGTCATTGGTAACTCATCGTGGTGAGCACGCTCTTTACTACTTTCGAATTGTTCGCCTTCACCCGCTACAAGGAAATGAACGTTGATTCCACGGGCTTCAAGTAGAACTGCGACATCGAGCAATCTATCGGGACGCTTTATATATGTAAGGCGTCCAATAAATGTGCAATAAAGAGTTGCTGCATCTAAACCAAGTTCATCGCGCTTTGCATTGCGGTCAACAGCTTTTGGCTCGGGAAGGCCGGGGAAGAAAACTAAGAATTTCTTTGCACTACCAATTCCAACTGCGAGTAGGTCATTCTTTACAACGTTTCCGATGGCGATGATTCGATAAGTAAATAGTGCCA
Source organism: uncultured Actinomycetes bacterium (assembly GCA_903934975.1). Taxonomy (GTDB): domain Bacteria; phylum Actinomycetota; class Actinomycetes; order Nanopelagicales; family Nanopelagicaceae; genus Planktophila. The sequence goes on from CAIZPZ010000216.1 coordinate 1,766, forward strand.
AAATGCGCTCAGTTGCAATCATGATTGACCGCTTGAGCGCATTGAAATATCCGTGTAGTAGGTGGCCGTGAAAAGTGTGAACTCTCTTTGCGCCTCCACCTGCAACCATTGATGCAAGGCGGCCAAGTACTCCAGCTTTTGCGGTGTGAGTATGAATAACGTCAGGTTTGATTTTTCGAATGAGATTTACAAGAGCAAAGAAAGAGGATAAATCTTTGAGCGGCGATACAGATCGCCCAAGTGCGTTGATTCGGATTGCAGCAATATCGTGGGCAACAGTTTCCAAATAATCTGCTTCATCATCGGCGCAATATCCAGTTACTAAGGTCTGCTGGTACTTTGATGAATCCATCCCACGCATCAATTCGGCCACGATGACAGCAGGCCCACCAACATTCATGCGGGCAATTACCTGCATAACCTTTATCGGTTGGGTTGCCGCGCTCATGTGCTTATCTTCTCGCAAAAAGCGCGATAATTGCTCCACATATGACGCCTTCACAATTTATCTCTACCTGCACAGCAGATGCCATAGACCAAGCAGCTGCGCAATTACGTGCTGGCTCATTAGTGGCATTCCCAACTGAAACTGTTTATGGACTCGGCGCTGATGCAACCAATGCAAGCGCGGTTGCAAGAATTTATGAAGTCAAAGGTCGCCCGCAGGATCATCCCCTGATTGTTCATATTGCTTCAATGAACGATATGGATAAGTGGTGTGAAGAGATTCCTGCATATGCAATCGCCTTAGCGCGTGATTTTTGGCCGGGGCCAATGACACTTATTTTGAAACGCTCACGCCTTGCCCAAGATTTCATAACGGGTGGCCAAGAAAGTGTTGGAGTCAGAGTTCCTGATCACGTGCTTGCCCTTGCACTCCTGAATGCATTTTCAAAAATCGGTGGCGCTGGAATTGCAGCTCCTAGTGCTAATAGATTTGGTCAAGTCTCACCAACAACCGCACAGGCAGTCCAAGAAGAGATCGGTGAATACTTACAGCCCCACGATCAAATTATGGATGGGGGAGCATCACACGTTGGTGTTGAATCAACAATTATTGATTGCACGCATGCATTGCCACGAATCTTGCGACCAGGTGCAATAACAGAGGAAATGATTATCGATTCAACGGGGCTTTCTTTATTAGAAAATGTAGATGATGTTATTCGAGTCAGTGGCTCACTAGAAAATCACTACTCACCACAAGCAAAAGTAATTTTGAATACACATGCAACCAACGGTCAAGGCTTCATCGCGCTCGCAGAGATATCAACTCCTCAAGGCGCAATCCGGTTGGCCGCCCCTCGAGATATTGATGAATATGCGCACTCTCTTTATTCTGCGCTTCGAGCTGGTGATAGCCAAGGAATTACTGAAATCGCAGTGATTGCACCCGAGGGCGATGGCCTTGCTGTGGCAATTAGGGATCGATTACTGCGTGCATCACGCGGAAGATAGAGCCAAAAAACTCCGATACGATTCGCCTGCGACTTAGAGTTTTGAAATGTAAGTGCGCAGTGGGGCCTATAGCTCAGTCGGTAGAGCAACGGACTTTTAATCCGTGGGTCGACGGTTCGAGCCCGTCTGGGCCCACCATCGAAAGTCACAGGTGAATCGCAGCAGAAATCCCTCGTTACAAATTACTTCACCGAGATAATAAGAATATGAAGAGAAAAGTAGTTATTTCACTTGCCCTTGTTTTATCTTCGCTCGCCTCAATACCTGCGGCTTGGAGCGCAACAACTCTCTTGGGTTCAATTAGTGCAATAACCACAACACTGGATCAAGGCACTGTCACGGTAACTCCACCAACTACAAATTCACCGGGTGCATTTACTGTCACTTTTGATAACCCTGCAATCGCAACTGCGAAAGGATTAGTTGTCACATTGCTTGCTCCAGGAACTACAAGAATCACATTTACTCAAGCAGCTAGTGGTGCATATGGAAGTGCAACGCGAACCGTTCAATTCTATGTTCGCCCTGGTACTCCTACATTAGGTGCCTTTGCATCAAAGACAGTCGGCCTGAATACAGGCTCACTCACACTTGTTGCTCCAACTTCTTCATCTAAAGGTTCGTGGACATTTACATCATCGGATGCGGCAATTGCAACTGTGAGCGGAACCAAAGTAACTCTTCTCGATGGCGGAAAAGTAACTATTACTGCTACCCAAGCTGCGACCGCTGAATGGTTGACTGCAAAAACAACAATGGAACTGACCATCACTGCCGTTACTCCAACGCTTGGAACTTTTACGAGTATCACTTTGACAATAGATAGCATTGCAAAAGTAGATCTAACTCCACCGACATCTAATTCTGTTGGTAGTTGGACATTTACTTCTAGCACACCTGGGGTTGCAACGATTTCTGGTGTCACGCTGACTCCACTGCGTGCAGGCACAACAACAGTTACTGCTAAACAATCACCCTCAGGTGGTTATAGCTCGGCTAAAACAACAATGGTTGTAACAGTTCTAGCCGCAGATCCAACTGTTGGTTCGCTCAATGACATAACCGTTACTCAAAGTGCAACATCATCGCCCTCTATCTCACTCGTTGTTCCTACTTCTAACTCAACGGGTGCATGGACGCTGACATCATCTGACCCTAAGGTTGCAACTGTTGATGGAAATAATGCGCGAATAATTGCGCCTGGAAAGACAACAATTACCGCCCAGCAAGAAGCATCTGCAAAATTTGGTCCATCAAAGCCGGTAACGATGACGCTGACCGTAAAGGGAACTCCTACATATACGGCGCTACCTAATCTTGAAAAATTAGCAGGAGATCCTGATGTTGTTATTGTGAATCCCGTATCTAAATCAGATGGCACATGGACATATATTTCAAGTGATCCAAAGATTGCAACAGTTTCAGGAAACTCAATCAAGTTAGGTGATGCAGGTTTAGTCACGATTACTTTGTCACAAGCAGCATCTGCGTACTGGGTTGCAGGTATGACTCAATTTACAATTCGCGTACTCGGTGTAACTCCAACTATTGGTGCATTTGAACCGCAATCAATTGCTGCTGAAGATACGGCCGCAAAGATAAAGAATCCAACTTCAAACTCACCTGGAGTCTGGACATACTCAGTTCTAGATGAAAAAGTAGCAAA
>CAIZPZ010000217.1:0-3768 GCA_903934975.1 uncultured Actinomycetes bacterium
GTTCTAAATGTTTTACTCGTAGCTACAAAGTGATCGGCGCTATGTAATTTTATTTCATAGGGCAGTGAGTCTTGCAAAACTTCATCCACATAAGTCTCAAGGCTCTTGATTGACTTTGGAGAAAATGGATCACCCTTGAGAAAATCTCTAGTAAGTCTTGCGGCACCTAATGGAAGTGAAATCGTTGCATCTGGATGTTCGTCATCTCCTATTGCAATTTCAAGTGAACCTCCACCAATGTCAACAACAAGTAATCGTCCTGCAGACCAACCTAACCAGCGACGCACTGCAAGAAATGTCATGCGAGCTTCTTCGTCCCCGCTCATTATTTGAAGATCGATCTCAAATTCCAAATTTATATTCTTGATTATTTCAGTACCATTTTTAGCATCACGGATTGCAGATGTTGCAAAGGCAAGAATCTCTTCAGTTTTACTTTCACGTGCGTGCTCAACTGCGCCCTTTATTGCATCATGAAGCAAAAGAATTCCATCACTTGATATTTCACCAGAGTCGTTGAGGTGTTCGGTGAGACGAAGTTCTGTTTTAAAGTTAGTTGCTGGTGTTGGGCGAGCTCCGGGATGTGCATCCATGACCTGCAGATGGATGGTGTTGGAACCAACATCCAAAACTCCCAATCTCATGCGCGTAACTTACCCTTTCGAGCCTCGATACTCTCGATTTCAAGTTATCGCCAACTCCTGCCATAATTGCGCAACATGCTTTACGGCATGTGAGGCCTCCCTAGCTCAGTGGTAGAGCGACGCACTTGTAATGCGTAGGTCGTCAGTTCAATCCTGACGGGGGGCTCCATTTCAACAACACTCATGTGAGCGATTGGGGGAGGCAATGAAAGAGGGCCATTTCCCAAGTGATGCATTCAAAGATGCACTTGATGCAAACGATGAATATGTAAAGAGCTTCAAATATAGCGAACTCACTGGTGTTGCATCTAGAGGTATCGCAATCGTTACTTGTATGGACTCTCGCATCAATCCTTTATCTGTCATTGGCATGAAATCAGGAGATGCAAAGATCTTAAGAAATGCTGGAGCGCGCGTAACAGAGGATGTTTTGCGTACCTTGGTTCTTGCTACTTATTTACTTGGTGTAAATCGAATTCTGATCATGCCTCATACAAATTGTCGAATGGCAATGAGTGAAGAAGCAGATATTCACAATCTCATAGAAGAAAAATATGGTGTTGATACTCGCAGCCTGGAATTTAGAACTGTGAGCGATCAAAACAAAGCGCTAATAACCGATGTTAATCGAGTGCGGTCATACCCATTTTTGCGAAAAGGTGTTGAAGTTGGCGGAGCAATTTACGATGTAGCGACAGGCAAAATTACTCCGGTTGATTGCTAGTTCGTCGTATCGGTGCTTTTGTCACCGGATAGCTCAAATCTTCTAAGAATTGTGAAATAACCGCATTCATGAGTGCTGGCTTTTCTTTCGGAACCATATGTGAAGTTCCCGGAATAATGGCTAGCTGACCAAGAGGTAGAGCTTCATAGAGTTCGATTGTGTGTGAATGTTTGATCACATCATCATCGCCTGCTAAAACTAATACTGGACACTGAATCTTTGCTAAATCAGAAAGCGCGATATCTGGTTCGCTCTTCCAAATCTCATGCATCTTCGCAATCTTTTTGTCAAGAGTCTCTGGCGCATCTGGTGAAGTGCGTGCATATTCTTCGCGGTCTTCATCAGAGATTGACCAAGAGTCAAAAATTGGAGTTGCTCCGCTGAAATGATAATTAGCGCCAATGGCCACAATTGATTTCACGAGTTCGGGGCGCTCTATTGCAATAGTCAAAGCAATAATTCCACCATCGCTCCAACCAATGAGGTGGGCTGGCTCTTGTACAACTTCTTCCAAATATGCAATTGCTTCACGAACTTGATATTTGAAATAATAACTCTCTACTTGGTCTGCACTAAAGCCATGCCCTGCGCGATCGTAGGCATAGACATGAAAATCTTCTTCAACGCTGGGTAGAACTGTGTAATCCCAGTGCGATGTCTGACTAGTTCCACCGTGGAGCAAGACACACGCTTCTCCGTTGTTTTCCCACTCATATGAATAGATCTGATGACCTCGAACATTTACATAGTCAGGCATATTTAGAGCGTATCCATAATGTGGCGATTACCTCTATCGAAGGTGATGTAATTCCAAGTCCAGTCGGCAATCGTTCCTATTTTGTTTCGTCCACCTAATAAGTAGAACAAGTGTAGGAACAACCACGCATACCAGGCTAGAACACCTGTTAGTTTGAATTTCTTGACCTCAACGATTGCTTTGTTGCGACCGATAGTTGCCATAGAACCTTTATCTTTATATTTGAAGTTTTTGAGCTTTTCACCTTTCGCTACGCGCAAGATTTGCTGCGCAACAAATCTTCCCTGTTGCATCGCAACAGGTGCAACCATTGGTAGAAACTTTCCATCTTTGCCTTTGAATCCAGCAATATCTCCAATTGCCCAAATGTGTGGATAGTGAGCAACTTGTAGCGTGTTATCGGTATCTATTCGAGTTCCTGCAAGTGGCAAATTGAGAATTCCTGCCGTTGGTTCGCCTTGTACACCTGCTGCCCAGATAGTTACCTCTGAAGGAATTGGCTCACCATTTTTTACAAAAATTGAACGTGGCTTTACCTCTGCAACTGCAGTATTGAGTAATACGTTGACGCCTAGTTTTTCTAAATCTTTCTTTGTTCGCTCAGATAATTTTGGTGAAAACATCGGTAGAAGTCTTGGTCCAGCTTCAATCAGATTTATTTTCATATGTGCAGCAGCATGCGCTTGATCGTTTTTGAGAGGTCCGCGCACTAATTCAGCAAATGCTCCAGCCATCTCAACACCAGTTGGCCCACCACCGACGACAGAGATTGAGAAAATAGTCTCATCTTCGAAACGGCATAGATCTTCAAATCTGCGCATGACTTCGGCGCGAATAAGGATTGCTTCGTGCACGCTCTTCATGCCTAGGGCATGTTCGGCAACTCCTGTGACGCCAAAATCTGCAGTTGCTGAACCAAGTGCGACTACTAAATGGTCGAATTCAAGAGTCTCACTGCTATCGAGTTTTACAGATTTATTCTTATGATCAACGGAGAGCGGAGAACCCATTCGAAATTGCACGCCGCGGTTGCGCAGTGCGCCACGAATTGGATGGGCTACGTGATCTGCTGCCAGCCCAGCTGTAGCAACCTGATAAAGCAGAGGTAAGAAAGTTTGAAAATTGTGTCGGTCAATAAGAGTTACATCCGCACTGTCACCGAATGCGCGTGCCGCTGTTAGCCCGCCAAAGCCGGCACCGAGAATAAGAACGCGAGGTTTCTTAGCTGTAGGCATGGCGGTACTCCTTTGCAACGAGCGAAAATAATGATGTAAGTCTAGGCTTTACTCCATGAACTCGCCTCTCTATTTAGTAACTGGAGCGTCGGGCTATGTGGGCGGGCGTTTAGTACGCACTTTGCTAGAAAATGATTATCGGGTTCGCGTTTTAGTGCGAGATAAATACAAAATCATTGGCCAGCCGTGGGCTTCGCAGGTTGAAATATGTGAGGGCAATGCAGATAACCCAAAAGATTTAGTTCAGGCACTCGCGGGAGTTCATACTGTTTATTACTTACTTCATTCAATAAATCTTGGGAAAACTTTTGATGATATCGAAGCCACAATGGCGCGATCATTTGCTCAAGCCTCTGAAGCCGCTGGCGTAGCGCAGATTGTCTATCTGGGCGGAATCGCAAATGATAA